>JACQEL010000052.1 GCA_016200595.1 Deltaproteobacteria bacterium | reverse complement strand
GGTAAAAATGCAGGGCACTGTTGATGGTCATGACCGACTCTGCCATTTTCCACTGGTGGCCCAGGAAATAGTCGTTAGTGGCCACGTGCATCCCAATTGGCAGCCCGGTCTCCTCCAGCACAGCCCAAAAAGGATCATAAACCCGGTCCCACCACGGCATCTGGTTGATCGGCGCCGCTCGCATAAAGGCGCCCTTGGCTCCCAACCGGGCGACCCGCCGGACCTCTTTAATTCCCTCGTCAATGTCCTGGAGAGTAATGATAGCCATAGGTATCAAGCGCTGCCGGTCAACCGAGGTGAAATCCAGAATCCAGTTGTTGTAAGCCCGGGCGTAAGCTGCCGCCAACTTGGCGTCCTTGACCTCACTCTCCCACGCCAAGCCGAGGCTGGGAAAGAGTACCGCCGCATCTATCCCTTGGTTATCCAGGTGGCGCAGCCGCGCATGGGGCTCGTACGCACCCTGAGGACCATCGAAGTAGCCGAAGTTGCCAGTTTTGCAGAGCTTCTCATAGTCCCGGCCATTCCCACCCAGGGCCGGCCCCATTCCTCGTAATCTGGCTGAGGGCTGACCATCGATGACCAGGTATTCCACCCCGGCTTGGTCCTTTTCCATGCGGATGGCTCGGTCTTTGTACTGAGCCTCTAAGTACTGATGCCACAGTTGCGGGGGTTCTATGATATGACCATCACCATCAACTACCTTTCCTTGAAGCATAATCTTTTCCTCCTTATTGTTCTTGCTGCTCCAGAGAAGTGGAACTCGTAAAGAATCTCAGGGGCATGCACCGCCTGCTCCCCAGGCGTGTCGCCTCTCTCTTATACAATTGGATCGTAGGGAAACACGTCTGTCGTCACATCCAGTTTATAGAACGAGCCCTTGAAGGCTTGCGGAATGATTTCCGCCACTTTTTGCGGAGTCCACCCTTCCAGATCAGCGATCTGACGGATCGGCCGCGGCTGCGAGAATAGAATGATTTCCTTAGCGCGCACGCCAAAGATCTGGCCGGTCACTTCTTGCGCCGCATCGCTGGCGAGAAAGGTGACCAATGGCGCAATCATGCCCGGGTCCATTTTTTTGAGCTTCGCCACCCGCGCTTTCTGCGCTTCGGTTTCGGTGGGAATGGTGCCAATCATGCGGGTCCAGGCAAACGGCGCGATGCAGTTGGCAGTAGCGCCATAGCGCCCCAGATCAAGCGCCGTGGCTTTAGTCAGCCCGACGATCCCCATCTTGGCTGCCGCATAATTGGCCTGCCCATAGTTGCCAATCACCCCTGAGGTCGAGGTGATATTGATGATCCGCCCGCTCTTTTGCTGGCGCATGTGGGGCGCTGCCGCCCGGGTGCAAGCAAACGAGCCTTTGAGATGGACGTTGATCACCGCATCCCACTCTTCTTCACTCATGTTAAAGATCATGCGATCACGCAGGATGCCAGCATTGTTGACGACGATATCGATGCGACCGAATTTCTCCAGAGCGGTGCCGACAATTTTTTCGCCACCGGCCACGCTCGCGACGGAATCGTAGTTGGTGACAGCCTTACCACCAGCAGCGGTAATCTCCGCGACAACCTTATCGGCAGGAGCGGTGTCCTGACCCTCACCGGCAGAGCTGCCACCGATGTCGTTGACTACTACTT
Organism: Deltaproteobacteria bacterium; assembly: GCA_016200595.1. Classification (GTDB taxonomy): domain Bacteria; phylum Desulfobacterota; class Binatia; order Bin18; family Bin18; genus JACQEL01. Next base: position 8,851 of record JACQEL010000052.1, on the reverse strand, counting down.
TCGCCCCCTCTTTGGCGAGTAACAGAGCGATTCCACGACCGATGCCACCACCTGCGCCAGTCACCACAGCCACTTTGTCTTTGAGCATCATTTTCTCTTCCTCCCAGATTACTTCCGCTCTTCATAGCTCAGGGCGCCCGACGGACATTGCCCAACCGTCTGCTTGATCGCTGCCACCTCAGCTCCGCTGACATTAATCCAGGGATCTTTCTTGACATCGAAGACCTGCGGCAGCCCACGCACACACTTCCCGGCATGGACACAAATCTTCTCATCGTAGCGAACGGTAATTTTGTCGTTGCTATACTCTTGCATACTAACCTCCATTCAGTAAGGAAAGGGGAAATGGGAAAAAGGGTAAACGGGGAAAAGGAAAGAAAAAGATTCTGAGAAAATAGTTTTTTCCTTCTTTTCGCCTTTTTCCCTTTTCGCCTTTTCCCCCTGCCTTAAATTACGGTTGTCCCAGGATCGCCACACACGAGACCGCGCCTGGGCCGCCAACGTTGTGCACCAGACCAAGCTTCGGATCTTTCACCTGGCGGGGACCACCTTGCCCGCGCAGTTGCGTCACGATCTCGTAGACCATGCGCACCCCGCTGGCGCCGATCGGATGACCGAAGGACTTAAGTCCGCCGCTGGGGTTCACCGGAATGTCTCCAGTGAGGGCGGTACGTCCCTCTTCGATCAGCTTCGCTCCCTCCCCCTTCTTGGCGAAGCCGAGATCCTCATAGTTAGTGATTTCCGTCCAGGTGAAACAATCATGCACCTCAGCGACATCGATCTCTTTCAGCGGATTCTTAATGCCGGCCATCTCGTATGCTTGAGCCGAGGCATGCTGCGTACAACGAAAACCGAGGTAATCGAAGGTCGGGTCCATAAACGGCCGGCCGCTGGTGACGGATAGGCCGACACCTTTGACCAAGATGTAGTCAGGGCGGTATTTTTTCGCCAAGTCGGCCCGACAAACAATCGCGGCAGCAGCGCCATCCGTAGTCGGGCAACAATCATAAAGACCGAACGGATAGGCTACGATCGGCGCGGTGAGCACCTCTTCCGGCGTCACCTTCTTTTGCAGGTGAGCTTTGGGGTTCAACGAGCCATTGTAATGGTTCTTCACCGACACCTTGGCCAGGGTCTCACGTGTGAGCCCATACGTATGCATGTAGCGTGTCGCCGCCAAGGCAAAAAGACCGGGCGCAGTGGAACCGTCATTGTGATACGGATGAACCCCCTCACGGGCGATGCCCCGTCCTGGCCGATCTTTATATTTTTCGACTCCGAGGACCAGAGCGGTATCATACATACCCGAGGCTACAGCCATCACGGCATGACGAAAGGCATCGGTTCCGGTGGCGCAGAAGTTCTCGGCCCGCGAGATGGGCTTATTGTACAGGCGCAGCGCATCACCGAGCGAGACGGCAGCCTTGCCGTGGCCTTGCGCTGGTGAGTAGGTCCCGAGCCAGGCCGCCTCGATCTCCTCAGGAGTAATTTTGGCATCGTTGAAGGCTGCGAACGCCGCCTCCACCGCCATCTCTTCATAGCCTTGGTCAAAGTTGTCACCGAATTTAATGCATCCGACTCCAATGACCGCAACCTGATCCTTAATCGAGTGGGCCATGGCTTTCTCCTTTTGTGCTTAGCATTCAGTTTGCATCATTAGCTATCAGCTTACAGAATAATCAAGAAGGGCGGTTGATAAACCACCTTATATTATCGAAATGGAACCGCACAACATTGGTACACTTTACGATGTGGACTCCTAAACCAGGAGGCAAGAGATTGGTCCACACGACCCTAGCGCCTGTCCACCGTAGGGGCGAAGCATTTGCGTGTCAGGCTCCCCCACAGCGTTGGTCTATACGGAGCAAATGCTTCGCCCCTACTCTGAGACCCTTCGCGGAGTTTATCCTGAGCGAAGTCGAAGGGCTCAGGGTGACAACTACAGTGCGCCAATCTCTCGTGCTCTGATTTAAGAGCGCTCGTGCTCAGCAGAAACGAGGAGTTCCGCACCTTCATGCAGGGTGGTGCATAACCGGGCGCTCTCCGCTCACGAGATGGGCAGCTTGGTCATCAGCGTCAGGGTTTCGTCCTCGACAATCTCGCTGATCTGTGGTGCAAACTTGGCTAGTTCTGGGTCCGACATCCCAGCCTGGATTGCCTCAGCATTAGGCAGTTCCCAAACATCAACGACCGTGTTGAGGCGGCCAACCATGCTGGCATAACTGCCGAGCAGCTTCCAGCCATGCTTCCCCAATACGGGAGTCACAGAGTTCAGCATAGAAATGAAGTCCGAGAGCTTCCCTGCTCGCAACTTGAGTGAAGCTTGTAGATAAACCATAGAATCCTCCTTATTTGACGGGGATAGGTTCAGTTAGCACTCAGCGAAGCGATCCGTCAAGATTGACACCGCGCACGCGGCTCTGTACACACGCACACAGACACGAAAGGAGACGACACATGGACTTGGGTCTCAAAGGTAAGAAAGCACTCGTCACCGGCGGCAGCCGCGGTATTGGCCGGGCCATCGCCACGCAGTTTGCTGACGAAGGGGCGGCCGTGGCGATCTGTGCCCGCAAGGCTGAAGGGCTGCAAGAGGCAGCAGAGGCGCTACGGGCAAAAGGTGTGACAGTCTTCTCTAAAGCCGTCGATGTTGGCAATGGGCCTGAATACAAGGCGTTCATCGCTGAAGCCGCCGAAGCCCTCGGCGGACTCGACATCTTCATTCATAATGTCAGCGCCATGATCGGTCAGGGTGAACAAGGCTGGGAGCGGAGCTTCCAGCTTGACATGATGGGCGCGGTACGGGGAGTTGAGGCCGCCCAGCCTTTCTTAGAACAATCCCAGGCTGGCAGCATCATCTTCATCGGCACCACCGCCGCCGTCGAGAATTTCGGTCCGCCTAATCCCTACAGCTCGCTCAAGGCTGCCCTGGTGGCGTACACCAACGACCTCGGTCAGGCTCTTGCCCCCAAAGGCATCCGTGCGAATACGGTCTCGCCCGGCTCGATCTATTTCAAAGGTGGCGCCTGGGACCGAGTCGAAAAAGGCATGCCCGCGTACTTCGAACAGGTGCGCAAATCGATAGCGTTTGGCCGCTTCGGCACTCCGGAGGAAATAGCACGGGTCGTCGCCTTCATCGCCAGCCCGGCCGCGAGCTGGGTCACCGGCACCCACATTATTGTTGATGGCGGCCAACACAAAGGGGTGGACCTCTAGCGATTGCGGAATGCGGATTGTGGCAGCAGGAAGGACAGACCCGTAGGTTCGGGTGCCACCCTTTAAGTTTCTGCGAGAGGAGGGCCTTTCGGCCAACTTTCAGGTTCGGATATAAGAATAATACTAACAGAGCATCCCACTGAGACCACGTTGGCGCAGCCCCAGGACTAAGGATACGTAACGATGAGCACCGACACTCTGACTCCAATCGAAAAGGCATTCTCTTCCCTGCCACTGGAAGCGCGTGAAACGATTATCCGCCATGGGGTCGCGCTGCGGGTAGCCGAGTTGCAAAAGCGTCTCTTCTTGGCTGAGAGCAAAGTCCGGCATTTTGAAGAGCGGTATCGGACGACTTTAGACCAACTCGAGGCAACGGGACTGCCCGATGATGCAAGCTACGAGATGCACGAGGAGTACATTCTCTGCCACCATTGGACTGCAGTAGCTCGCAAGGCTGTGCAAGAGATCGCTTCTCTACAGCATCTTGCCCAACAAGGCATCCAAGTGGGAGTCAGAATCGATGCGAGCGACTGACCGACTCCTGGACATCGAAGCGCAATTTGGCAATGAGATAGAACGGATCGTGCCTCTCGAACTCGATGACCAGACCATCCGGCTCATTCTGTATCTCAAAGACGGGACAAATTTACGACTCACCGAACAGTGGGAAGGCGGAGCGCTACAACATTACAGTTACTACTGGCTCACCGTAACCAACGCGTTGAAGATCGGTTGGGACAATGCCCCCCATCACACCCACCTGGAAACATTCCCTCATCATAAACACGTCGGGCGGCAAGACAATTTACAACCATCTGCAGAAACTGATCTCACCGATGTGCTGGCGTTTATCCGGACAGCCGACAACTGATTCTGAGAAGCACTGGCCTCCAGGGTAGCTGCGTATACTTCCCGCAACAATCGCGGCAGCCCCGCCTTGCGCAGACCGGCAAGATAGCGCTCTGTGACCACGGGATCTTTGAAAGGGGCGCTCTGTTTCCATTTGACAATCCTTACGCCTGAGCGAGATAATGTCAGCACTCATGGAAGCGCACGAGGTCAAGCGCAAGCTGGTCGCGATCTTTGCGGCCGATGTTCAGGGCTACAGCCGCCTCATGGGCGAGGACGAAGAGGCCACGCTACGCACCCTCAACGCCTATCGCAAAGTGACGGATTTTTTCATTGAGCAGCATAACGGTCGCGTGGTCAATACGGCTGGTGACAGTATCCTGGCCGAATTTGCCAGTGTGGTCGATGCGGTGCGCTGCGCCGTCGAGATCCAGCAGGAACTCAAAATCCATAACGCTGCTCTGCCTGCGCATCGCCGGATGGCCTTTCGTATCGGTATTAACCTGGGCGACGTAATGGTGGAGGGTGAGCAGATCTACGGTGATGGCGTCAACATCGCCGCGCGCCTGGAGGCCTTAGCCGAGCCGAGCGGTATTTGCATTTCCGCCACGGTCTACGAGCAGATCGAAAACAAGCTCTCTCTTCAGTACGAGTCGCTGGGTGAACAAGGTGTGAAGAACATTGCCAAGCCGGTGCGGGTGTGGCGCATACGGCTAGAGGAGTTTGGGAGTCCGGCGTCCAGCGTCCGGCGTCCGACGTCCGAAGGTGACAATCTAAGTAGGGTGGGCATCGCCCACCGTTCATGGGTGATGGCGACTGCAGCTGGCCTGTTGCTCATCGCTGGAATATTCGTAGCCGTCCAATATCTCTTCTTTTCACCCAACACCCAATCCCTAGCCCCCAGCACCCAGGCCGAGCCGGCGTTGCCTTTGCCTGACAAACCCTCCATCGTCGTGCTGCCGTTCGTCAACATGAGTGAAGACCCCAAGCAGGAGTATTTTAGCGACGGCATGACCGAGGATCTTATCACTGACCTCTCCAAGCTTTCGGGCCTATTTGTCATCGCGCGCAACTCAGCGTTTATATACAAGGGAAAAGTAGTGAAGGTAGAGGAGGTAGGACGGGAACTAGGGGTGCGGTACGTGCTGGAGGGTAGCGTACGCAAAATGGATAGCCAAATCCGGATCACAGCTCAGTTAGTTGACGCTACCACGGGAGGTCATCTCTGGGCAGAGCGTTATGATCGCCCGCTGAAGGACATTTTCGCCCTCCAAGACGAGATCCGACAGAAGATAATCACCGCCTTGAGAGTGAAGCTGACGAAGGAGGAACAGGAGCGTTTTAAGAGTGCCCCGACCGACAACTTGGAGGCGTACGACTACTACTTGCGCGGGGCGGAGTATTTCTCCCGTCAAACGAAGGACTGGTTTACTCAAGCGCGGCAGATGTTTGAAAAAGCCATTGAGCTGGATGAGAAGTTTGCGGGGGCGTACGCAGCCCTGAGTTGGACCTCCGTGACAGTATGGTACTTTCAGTGGAGTCCAGACCCCCAGACCTTGGAGCGTAGCTTTACGCTAGCGCAAAGGGCCGTAGCTCTTGATGACTCTCTGCCGACAGCCCACGGAGCGTTGGGTCTGGTTTATCTGTTGAAGAAGCAGCACGATCAATCCATTGTTGAGGCAGAGCGGGCCATTGCCCTCGACCCCAACAGTGCTAATGCGCATGCGATGTTTGGGTTCATTCTGAATTGGGTTGGGAGAGCGGAGGAAACTATTGGGTTGATAGAGAAGGCCATGCGTCTCAACCCCCACTATCCCAGTATATACCTGATCTATTTGGGCCAGGCCTACCGCTTGACAGGACGGTATGAGGAGGCAATAGCAGTCTACAAGAAAGCCCTCGCCCGTAACCCTGATTTTCCGGCTGGTCATCTGGGCCTGGCTGCTACTTACAGCGAGTTAGGACGGGAGGCGGAGGCCCAAGCTGAGACGGCAGAAGTTCTGCGGATCAGTCCCCACTACTCCCTGGAAATTGTGAGGCAGAGGTGGCCCTATAAAGATCCAGCCGTGTTAGAGCATGAGCTTGCCGCCATGCGCAAGGCGGGGCTGAAGTAGAGGAAGCTTTTAGCGCTCAACGTTCAATTGTCAGCAAAGAGACAAAACCCCCATAAGAAAGCTCGACGGAAAAGGCTTGGAAAGGTATAGTTTTCCATAGGAGTAAACAACCATGCGCTTCGAGGAAATCCGCCAGCGATTCAAAGACGAATTCGTTCTTATCGAGGTCACCAAGACTGATGACGACAACGTTGAGATCCTGGAAGGAAATGTGCTTGCTCACTCTAAGAACCGAGATGAGATTATGGAACTGTTGGGGCGTGGGTTAGCCCGAGATGTCACCGTGGAATGGTGTGGGGAACCTGACGACTCGCGGGTGGTGGCGATTTGAAGTCTTATGCTCTGCGCCGCGCTGGGGGTGGTCTCTTAGCAACGCATGTCGCCCTTGTCCACGCAGGAGTTGCTGCTCGTCCTCTGTTGGCGCTCGATACCGGCTCACTCTATACCATAGTTGAACCCAAGTTTATTGCCGCTTTGGGCATCGACTCCACCAAACCGGCCGATCAGATAGAAATCATAGGCATTGGTGGCCGATTGCGTGTTCCTTGTTTTATGATCGAACGGTTCCATTGTTTTGGGGCCGCACTTCCTGGCATACGAGTACTGGCTCTTGATTTCTCCTCTATTCTTCCGAGTATTAACGGCGTGTTAGGTCTTGCAGAACTCCGTGCCTGCCAAGCGACCATTGATCTTATTCATAATCGGGTTACGATTCCGTAATCCACGCCCCTGAGTCAGCAAAGGCTGACCGGTGAGAAAGGCATGGAAGCTGAGACGGCAGAAGTTCTGCGGATCAGTCCCCAGTACTCCTTGGAAATTGTGAAGCAGAGGTGGCCCTATAAAGATCCAGCCGTGTTAGAGCATGAGCTTGCCGCCCTGCGCAAGGCGGGGCTGCAGTAAAAGGAGCTTTTAGCAATCGGCGGTCAATCGTCAGCTAAAGGAAAGACCAAGGCTAACAGAAAAGGAGGGAGAGCCATGATCCGTTTACGAATAGCTGGGGTAGTGCTTCTGCTGCTGAGCCCGGTAGCAGCCTGCGAAAAGAGTGCACAAGAGACTCCTCAGGCAACTCAGGAAGGAAGCCCACCGGGGACCGCGCCCACCGCCCAGAAAGGGAGTCCGCCACAGGCACAGCCGACCGCCCAAAAGGCGGGAACAGAAGAAGCGCGCCAGAAGTTGGGGGAGATGGGATTGCAATATACGGCGGAGGCTTTTTTCGAGAGCGTCAAGAACGGGAAGACCGAGGCAGTGAAACAATTTTTAGCTGCCGGGATGAACCCGAATGGGAAAGACCCGGATAGCGCCACCGCCTTGATGCTGGCAGCCGAAAAGGGAGATACTGCGACTATCAATGCCCTGTTGGACGGTGGCGCCGACGTGAACGCGAAAGACCGGGTAGGAAACACTGCCCTGACCTGGGCAGCAGGTCAGGGGCGCCTCGACGCCGTTACCATATTGCTGACCCACGGTGCAGACGTAAATGCGAAAAACGAGAGTGGCAAGAGCCCACTGCTGCAAGCGGCTCAGGGTGGGTATACCGCCGTCGTGGACGCCCTCAAACAAGCGGGAGCCGAGGACCCGCGACACTAGCCCAAAGAAGCGGTCTAGAGGCTCTCCGGAAATCACTCGACAAGGGGCTGTTCATCCGTCGTTCACCCTTCGACAAGCTCAGGGCGAACGGGTCGGGCAGTGTATTCCTTGGGTTTTGGCCGTTCGTGCTGAGCCTGTCGAAGCACGGTTTTGCTAATTGTAGGGTCGTTTGCAGTTTCCGGAGAGCCTCTTAGAGCAAGGAGATATCCCATGGTCGATCCCATCACGGTCGAGGTTATTCGCGCGGCGATGAATGCCGCCGCCGAAGAGATGAAGATCTGCATGCTCAAGACTACCTACAGCCTGATCCTCAACGAGGCGCGGGATTTTGGTTGCGCCATGTTCGACGCCGAAGTCAACATGATCGCCGAGGCGGTGGGGCTCCCGTTGTTCCAGGGACACCTGGGTTGGCCGGTGCTCGCTACCATCCGTGACCGTGGCTGGGACGATATCCATCCCGGCGATATTTTTATCCATAACGATCCCTACGACGGTGGCGGTAATCATCTCAACGACGTGGTGATGTTCGCCCCTTATTTTGCCGATGGCCAGCCGCTGGGGTTTGTGGTGACGAAAGCTCACTGGGTAGATGTGGGCGGGAGCGTCCCGGGTTCGATGGCGGTAGACACCACCGAGTTTTATCAAGAGGGGCTGCGCCTACAATCGCTCAAGCTGTTTCAGCGTGGCGAAGAAAACCGCGATGTGTGGCGGGTGATCACTGCCAACATCCGCACCGCCACCGGTGTCCTGAAAGACATTAAGGCCATGATTGCCACTACCCACATCGGTCTGCGCCGCCTTGAAGAAGTAGTGCACCGCTATGGCGCTGACACCTTGCGGGAGAGTTGGCGCCTCATGATGGAGCAGTCGGAGCGCCGTACGCGTAAAGCTATCGCGGCTATTCCTGACGGAACCTACCGGGCTGAGGGTCAATTGGATAATGATGGCATCACCCTCGATAAGCCGTTGCGTATTGCCGTCACTATAAGTGTCAAAGACAGCGATTTCCATGTAGATCTCAGCGACTGCGAACCCCAGGTCAAAGGACCGTTCAACTGTGGCGATGCCATTACCATGTCGGCCTG
>JACQEL010000921.1 GCA_016200595.1 Deltaproteobacteria bacterium | reverse complement strand
TAAGGCAAAGAAAATCTCTTTCACCTTTGAGTTGACCGCCTGGTGAAAGCCCTCGACCGGGTCGCCCCTCGATGAAACGTGCGCGAAAGCTTTGTCCATCTGCGCCAGATTCTCGAACTCAAGCATGATGTGGAATTCGGGCAGATGAGACGGGCCGAGTCCGAGTTTGCGGCGGGTGATGAGATACGCCTGCAAACGGCCATCCCCCTTCAGGTAATCGAAGTACCTCTGCTCCGCATCAGTGAACTCAAGGTCCTTCACTCCATCCTTGAGATTACACCAGATGTGATAGATATCCATAAAACAGATAGAGACAGAGATAGAGACCCCCCCACCCTTTTTACTCTGTCTCTGTCTCAACTCTCTGTCTCTTTTTACTCTGTCTGACCGATGTTTGACGCTCAGGGTAAGCTTGTGGTCCCCATCAGATAGCGATCACATTCTCTCGCCGCGCCACGTCCTTCGTTGATGGCCCACACCACCAGGCTTTGGCCGCGGCGCATGTCGCCAGCGGCGAAGACGCCGGGTACGTTGGTCGCGAATTTGCCGTACTCCGATTGCGCATTTGAGCGTGGGTCACGCTGAACTCCGAGTTCCCCAAGAATCGTATCTTCGGGACCGAGGAACCCCATGGCTAACAGTACGATCTCAGCCGGCCAGACCTTTTCTGTGCCAGAGACCTTTTTGGGGAACAAGGCACCATTGTCACCCTTGACCCACTCGACATCGACCGTATGCAGTTCTTTAACCTGTCCGTTCCCGTCGCTCACAAACTTCTCAGGCGTGGTCAGATAACGGCGCGGGTCAGCGCCAAAGCGGTCTTTCGCCTCTTCCTGACCGTAGTCCAGTCGATAGATCTTTGGCCATTCCGGCCAGGGGTTGTCAGGCTGACGCGTTTCTGGTGGCTGGGGGAGGATCTCGAACTGGGTAAGGCTCTTGCACTTATGGCGCATCGAGGTGCCCACACAGTCGGTGCCAGTGTCCCCACCACCAACGACAATGACGTGTTTGTCCGTGGCAGAGATATAGTTTCCATCCTGGTGGCCAGAGTCTAACAAGCTCTTGGTATTGGCATGAAGAAACTCCATGGCAAAGTAGACACCTGGCAGATTCCGCCCCTCAATCGGCAGATCACGCGGCTTGGTGGCGCCGCAACAAAGCACCACAGCGTCGAACTCTTCACGGAGTTTCGTTGCCGGAACCTGAACGCCTACAGCTGTATTCGTGATAAACTTAACGCCCTCTTGCGCCATAAGATCGACGCGCCGTTGGACGATGTCCTTGTCGAGCTTCATGTTAGGAATCCCGTACATCAGGAGCCCACCGATGCGGTCAGCGCGCTCATACACGGTCACCCAGTGACCGGCACGGTTCAGTTGCGCCGCACAGGCCAGCCCTGAGGGACCGGAGCCAACCACGGCCACTTTCTTGCCCGTACGCTTCTCCGGCGGATCGGCTCTGACCCAGCCTTCGGCAAATCCCTTATCGATGATCGAACATTCAATGTTCTTGATCGTCACCGGCAGTTCGTTAATCCCCAGTACACACGACCCTTCACACGGAGCGGGGCACACACGACCGGTAAACTCAGGAAAATTGTTGGTCTTATGCAGCCGCTCCAGCGCTTCTTTCCACAGGCCACGGTAGATCAGGTCATTCCACTCCGGGATCAGGTTGTTGATGGGACACCCCGAAGCCATACCACTGATGAGGGTTCCGGTATGGCAGAAGGGAATACCGCAGTCCATACAACGGCCACCCTGCTGCTGGAGTTTGGCCTCGGCAAAGTGCTCGTGAAACTCCTGCCAATCGTTCACCCGCTCCAGCGGCGATCGGTCTACAGGCAGTTCACGCTGAAATTCCATGAATCCGGTCGGTTTGCCCATGCCTGCTATGTCTCCTACAATACCAAAGCGCTACTGCTGTAAGGAGTAAAACGTAAGGAGTAAAACGTAAAGAGAAGACAGAAATTCTTTATTACGTTTTACGTTTTACGTTTTATCTTCTTAGTTCCCGCTCACTCGGGCCGCATCGCTTTTGTTCGCCTCGAAAGCGACCATGATCGCCTCTTCACCGGCCAACCCTTCTTGCTCCGCTCGGCGGATGGCGTCGAGCATACGCCGGTAGTCCTTCGGTAAGACCTTGACGAACTTGGGAGCGGTCTCCTCCCACAGCGCCAGGATCTGCCACGCGCGATCACTATCAGTGTAAGTCGCATGGCGCCGAATCATCCCCTCAACCTCTTGTAACTCTCCCTCTTCGAGGTGTTCGAGGCTGACCGTCTCAAGATTGCAACGGTTCTTGAAGCTTCCGTCTTCATCGAAGACGTAAGCAGTGCCACCTGACATACCAGCAGCAAAGTTTCGGCCCGTGTTCCCGAGGACCACGACGCGGCCGCCGGTCATGTATTCGCAACCATGGTCCCCTACCCCTTCAACGACAGCCCGTACCCCACTATTGCGGACACCGAAGCGCTCACCGGCCATGCCACGAATATAAGCTTCTCCGTTGGTCGCACCGTAAAATGCCACGTTACCGATGATGATATTCTCTTCAGGGGCAAAGGTCGAGCCGGCTGGTGGGTACACGATGATCTTCCCACCCGAGAGACCTTTGCCAAAGTAGTCATTCGCGTCTCCCTCCAGTTCCAGCGTCATTCCTGGCGGGACGAACGCGCCAAAGCTCTGGCCGGCTGAACCTTGGAAGTGAAAGTGGATAGTATCTTCTGGCAGCCCTTGCGGTCCAAACCGCCGGGTGAGTTCGCTGCCCACAATCGTGCCGACCACACGGTTGGTATTGCGAATCGGCAGCGTGGCTTTTACCTTTTCCTTCCCTGCCAAGGCAGGCTCAGCCAGATCAAGAAGCACCTGGTTATCGAGCGCATTCTCCAAGCCGTGGTTCTGCGGAATCTGGCAGTAACGGCCAATGTCCGGACGAACCTGCGGCTGGTAAAGAATGGCCGCATAATCCAGGCCCTTAGCCTTCCAGTGTTCCACTGCCCGCTGCACTTCTAGCTTGTCCGTGCGGCCAACCATTTCATTGACCGTGCGAAAGCCGAGTTTGGCCATCAACTCGCGCATTTCTTGGGCGATGAAATGCATAAAATTCACCGCGTGCACCGGGTCACCCATGAACTTCTGACGCAAGACCGGATTCTGCGTGGCAATGCCAACCGGACAGGTATCGAGATGACAGACACGCATCATAATGCAGCCCATCGCCACCAACGAAGTGGTAGCGAAACCAAACTCCTCGGCTCCCAGAAGGGCAGCAACCACGACGTCACGGCCGGTCTTTAACTGGCCGTCGGTCTCGACCGCGATACGGCTGCGTAAATCGTTGAGTACCAGGGTCTGATGGGTTTCCGCGAGCCCGAGCTCCCACGGCAATCCAGCATGTTTGATACTGGTTTGCGGCGAAGCCCCAGTGCCACCGTCATGCCCACTGATCAGCACGACATCCGCATGACCTTTGGCAACCCCCGCGGCGATGGTACCCACGCCCACTTCGGAAACCAATTTGACACTAATCCGCGCACGATGATTGGCGTTCTTCAGGTCATGGATCAATTGCGCCAGGTCTTCGATCGAATAAATGTCATGATGCGGCGGCGGCGAAATGAGACCAACACCGGGTGTCGAGTGTCGCACTTTCGCGATCCACGGATAGACCTTCCGGCCAGGCAGCTCACCGCCTTCGCCGGGTTTGGCTCCTTGCGCCATCTTGATCTGTAGTTCTTTGGCCTGAGTCAGATAGTAACTAGTCACCCCAAAACGACCCGAGGCAACCTGTTTAATGGCACTATTACGTGAGTCCCCGTTCGGGTCAGGCACATAGCGGGCGGGATCTTCTCCACCTTCGCCGGTGTTACTTTTCCCGCCGATACGGTTCATGGCGATAGCGAGGGCCTCATGTGCCTCCTTGCTGATCGAACCGTACGACATCGCGCCAGTCTTAAAGCGCTTGACGATGGACTCCACTGGTTCGACTTCCTCTAACGGAATGGGTTGGGCAGTGAACTTCAACTCCATCAAGCCGCGTAAGGTCGCCATCCGCTCAGACTGATCGTCAACGAGTTTGCTGTACTCTCTGAAAGTGGTGGAATCATTGTTGCGGCAGGCTTTCTGTAAGAGATGGATCGTCCTGGGATTGAACAGGTGCAACTCTCCATCTTTGCGATATTGGTATTGGCCGTAGACCTCAAGGGTGTGGCCATTCAACGGGATCTCCGGGAACGCTTTCTCATGCTGTTGCCGTGCTTCCCGCGCGACCTCTTCCAGACCGATACCGCCGATCCGTGAAGGCGTCCAGGTAAAATATTTATCGACCAATTCCTGACCAAATCCCACCGCCTCAAAGATCTGCGCTCCACAGTACGATTTAATCGTGGAGATGCCCATCTTCGCCATCACCTTTACCACGCCCTTAACCACGGCTTTGTTGTAGCCCTTCACCGCGTCATAGTAGGTGATGTCCTTGAGCAGGCCTTCGCCGAGCATGTCGTTGAGACACTCGTACGCCAGATAGGGATTAATGGCCTGGACGCCATAGCCGATCAGCAGACAGAAGTGATGCACTTCCCGCGGTTCCCCGGATTCAAGTACCAGCCCCACACGGGTGCGAGTACCAGAACGGATGAGATGATGGTGGAGACCTGATGAGGCGAGCAGGGCGGGAATCGGCGCATGCGTGCGATCGACGCCTTTGTCGGACAGGATCAAAATCGTGGCGCCCTCCACAATCGCTTTATCAGCCGCCTGGAAGAGTTCCTCCAACGCCCGTTCGAGGCCAACCTTCCCTTCATAAGGATTGAAAAGAATAGGCAGGGTCACCGACTTGATGCCCGGCAGCTCAATCTGCCGTAACTTTTCCATCTCCGAATTCTTGAGGATCGGAGTCGAAATCCTGAGCTGACGACAACTGTCCGGCCGCGGTTCGATGAGATTGCCTTCCGCACCAAGAGTGAGAGTCGTTGAGGTGATCAACTCTTCACGGATGGGATCGATCGGCGGATTGGTCACCTGGGCAAAGAGCTGTTTGAAATAATTATACAGCGACTGCGGTTTATCAGACAGCACAGCCAGGGGTGTATCAGTGCCCATCGAGCCGATCGGTTGAATGCCGTTTACTGCCATGGGACCGAGGTTGATCCGCAGGTCTTCAAAACTGTAGCCAAACGCCTGTAAGCGGGGCAAGGTCGCAAGATGATCATAGGGCAGCTGCTTTTCCGGCACATTAGGCAAATCATTGAAGTGCACCAAGTGCTCATCTAACCACTGCCGATAGGGGTAGGTGGCCGCCCT
>JACQEL010000920.1 GCA_016200595.1 Deltaproteobacteria bacterium | reverse complement strand
CGTCATGGACGAACGCGGGCAGATCACCATCGCCAAAAGCCCTTCGACACCGCAAGACTTTGCCGAGGGATTCTTCAACGCCCTTGAAGTAGCAGCGGAGAAATTGGGGCTTACCCTGTCGCGGTTGCTGCAAGACACGAGACTCTTGCTGCACGGCACAACAGTCGGAACTAACGCGATCATCCAATTAAAAGGTGTGAAGACTGGGCTCATCACGACCCGAGGGCATGGCGATGCCCTGATCATCATGCGGTCGGTGGGGCGCTCCGCCGGCTTGCCGATCGAAAAACTGCTGCATGTGTCGCGGCACCAGAAGCCTCCGCCAATTATTCCGCGCACCCTGATTCAGGAGGTCAGCGAACGTGTCGATTGGCAAGGTGAAGTCTTCCTGCCCCTCAATATCGACGAGGCGCGTGCGGCGATCCAAACCTTACTGGACCAGCACGTCATGGCCATTGCCATCTCGTTCCTCTGGGGCTTCGTCAATCCTGCTCACGAGCTGGCAGTCAAACGCATGGTACAGGAAATGGCGCCCTCTGTGTTTGTCACGTGCGCGCACGAATTGATTGCCAAGCCAGGGGAGTACGAGCGCACTGCCGCGACCGCGATTAACTGTTTCATCGGTCCCGACTCCTCAGGTTATATCGAGCGTGTGCAGGAACGCGCTAAACATTTAGGCTACCAGCACCCTTTGCTCATCATGCAAGCTTCGGGCGGCGTGGCCACCGCACGCGAGGCGGCACACAAGCCAGTATTCACTATCGGTTCGGGCCCGGTTGGTGGAGTCATTGGCTCGAAGTTTCTCGCGGATACCCTCGGCCATCAGCATGTCATTGCTTCGGATGTTGGTGGTACCAGTTTCGACGTAGGCATCATCAGCCACGGTCAGCCTCTCACCTCCTCGGAAACTATTATCCACCAGTACACCTTTTTCATGCCACAACTCGATATTCAATCGATTGGGAGTGGTGGCGGGAGCATTATCTGGATCGATGAGCTGAGCGGCACTATGAAAGTAGGACCGCACTCAGCGGGCGCGGATCCTGGTCCGGCCTGTTATAACCGTGGCGGCGAAGCGCCGACCATCACTGACGCCAATCTGCTCCTTGGTTACTTGAATCCTGAGAATTTCCTCGGCGGCAAATTCATGCTCGACAAAAACAGCTCGCTGCGCACCCTGCAGAAAATCGCCGAGCAATTACAGATGGACGTGGTCGAGGCCGCCAGCGGCGCAGTGCAGATTGTCGAATTTCATATGGCCGATCTGATGCGGCAGATGACCGTGCAACGTGGACTCGATCCCCGCGATTTTATCGTCTACGCCTATGGGGGCGGTGGACCGACCCATGCGGTCTCTTACTCCCGCGAACTTGGCTGCCGCACGGTTGTTGTTCCTCTCGGCGCAGTGGCTTCTACCTGGTCTGCGCTTGGCATTCAGTCTGCTGACCTCTTACATGTGTACGAAAAAGCGGAGTTGCTGATCGCCCCGTTCGATCCGGAGCGGCTCAACGCCATTTTCGCTGACCTCGAAACACAAGGGAGAGCGCAGTTGCGAGAAGACGGGATCGCCGAGGCAAGCCTGCGTTTTCGGCGTACCGCTGACATGAAGTTCCGCTTGCAGATCCATCGTGTAGAAGTGCCAGTCCCGCTGGGCAGCCTCACTGCGCAGGATACTGAACGGCTCAGGCAAACATTTGCCGAGCAGTACGAATCGCTCTACGGCCAAGGCTCAGCTTTTAGAGATGCTGGCATGGAGATTGGTGTCCTACGGGTCGTTGCGATAGGTACTATTCCCCGGCCCAGCCTCTCCCGTCAGGCGCCGCGAACCACAGAGGCGCAACCCGCTTATCGCGAGGTCTATTGGCGTGAGCTGAAGCGGTTCACGTCCACGCCCATTTACAACGGCGCCAAGCTTGCTGCTCTCAGGGACATCGAAGGACCAGCGGTCATCGAAATGCCCGAAACGACCATCGTGCTACGCCCTGGCAGCGCGGGACGGTTGGATGAATATGGGAATTTTGTGATTGAGATTGAATAAAAAGAGCTTTCAGCTATCAGCCTTCAGCTCTCAGCTAAAAATAGTCTTGCTGACCGCTGACCGCTGAGCGTTGACCGCTCCTCCGTTAGGAGGAAACAGTGTCACAACCAGCTATCAAATGGGACGGTCGCACCTATCCGTACATTCCGAGCAAAGAGCTAAAGATTCATCCTAGCCTGAAACGTCATACGCGCGCGGCGGAGAAGGTCGACCCGGTGACCTACGAAGTCGTGCGCCACGCCATGTGGAATATCAACGTCGAGCATGGCAACACCATCATGAAGATTTCCGGCTCGCCAAGCTGCGCTTATGGTCACGACTTCAACCCCTGCTTGCTCGATGAAAACGGCGACTTCGTCTTTTTTGGCCCGTTCCTGCAATACTTGTCCTCCGCAACTGGCTCGGCGGTGAAATGGACGATGGAGTATCGTGCGGAGAATCCTGGCATTCACGAGGGTGACATTTTTCTGACTAACGACCCGTGGATTGGCGCGACGCACCAGTCCGATGTGGCTCTGGTGGCGCCGGTCTTCTGGGAAGGTGAATTATTCTGCTGGGTGGGCAATACCCTGCATCAGTGGGATATGGGTGGGACTGCCCCTGGTGGATTCAATCCCATGGCGGCGGACGTATTCTGGGAATCCGGCTGCATCCCACCAATCAAAATTGTTGAAGGCGGCCAATTGCGCAAAGATCTGGAAGAAGAGTACGCGCGCCGCTCACGCATGCCGCAACTGGTCGTGCTTGACCTCCACGCCGAGATCGCCGGTTGCACGGTGGCCCGCGAGCGCCTGCTCGCTCTCATCACCCGCTATGGCGCGGAGACGGTGAAAGGGGTGATGCGCAAGTTGCAAGATGATTCAGAAAAAGCGTTCCTCAGGCGGCTGGAGACGATTCCCGATGGCACCTGGCGTGAGTCGAGCTGGATCGAGCTGAAGGGGCCTGGTGACCGTCATCTCTATCGTAACTCTCTGGTTCTGACCAAGAGGGGCGACAAGTTGATATTTTCCAACGAAGGCAGTGATCCGCAAGCCGGAACCCTCAACTGCACCATGGTTGCCTGGAAGGGAGCGATCGCCTCGATGATTTGCTCGCAGATGCTCTTTGACCAGATGTTTGTGGTCGAGGGAGCGTATCGTCACATGGAGTTTGAGGTTGTCCCGGGCACCATCTCTTGCGCGACTTTTCCGGCAGCGGTTTCGGCAGCGCCGCCGGGAGTCTTACTGCAAACGCTCGCGCTGTCGGGCCTGGTCATCTCAAAAATGCTCGCGTGTTCAGCTGATGAACAGTTGCGCAGCGAAGTGCAGAGCTGCATGGGGGCAGCGATGTATCCGGTCTGCGCCTTCAGCGGCCTAGACCAGCGTGGTGCGCCGTATGCGTCCTTCTTATTGGACCCGGTGGGCGCAGCTCTGGCAGGCCTATCCTGGAAAGATGGCGTGGACACCGGCGGTTGGCCCTGGGACCTCCAGAGTACGATGCCCAACGTTGAAGATAACGAGTGGTTTTATCCGATCCTGTACCTGTGGCGCAAAGAGTTAGTGAACTCCGGTGGGGCAGGGAAATACCGCGGCGGAAATGCGGGAGAGCTTGCGTTTATTCCCCATGGGACAGATCACATTTCTCTGTTCACCGCTTCTGGACACTGCGCCGTGCCGGGGCCAGGACTCCACGGCGGGCTCTCGCCGGCTACCACGCGATTCACCATCCAGCACGGCGCCAATGCTGCCGAGCAGGTACGGGAGACACGCCGTATGCCGGTCAGTGCCGCTGAATTACACGGCAAAACAGAGTATGTCGCACCTAAGGCGTTCGACGTGTCCCAGGCGCCCACGGACGTTTTTTTGTTGTCCTGGGCTGGCGCTGGTGGTTATGGCGATCCACTGGAGCGTGATCCAGCTCACGTCGTCCTGGACCTCCAGCGTGGGAGTGTAACCCCAGAGTGGGCGTATGAGGCGTATGGCGTCGTGCTCGACCGGCAAATGCAAGTGGACATGCAGGCGACTGAAAGGCGGCGTGCCAAGCTGCGCAAGGCCCGACTCGGTAAAGCTGCCAGACCTGCGCGGCAGAAAATTGATCCAACTCAGGCTCGCCGTATTGCTGAGGGGTTGCTGCTGACGGACGGGCGCATTGCGTGCAGCAAGTGCAACCGGGAAATCTGTCAGGTGAGCGAAAACTACAAGCTCCACTGCGCCGTGACTGAGCGGCCAGTGACCGCGGCGAACGCGCATATTTTGCCTCCGAAAATTTATGTGGACGATAAGATGGTCTTCCGCAGCTACGCCTGCCCGAGCTGTGGGTTGCTGATCCAGATGGAGATAGCCCGGCCGACAGACCCACCATTGTGGGATATGCAATTGGCGAATCCATGACGCGACACACCTCCCTCAGTGAAGTAGGGTGGGCAAAAGTGCAACGTTGCCCACCAACTCAGAGCGACGACGCTTAACTGAGCCGTTGCACCCGACCGGGGACGGAATAGGAAACGTTGCAGTCTTGAGAGCCTAACTCCTACAGGCGCAGCGGATCTTCGCTGCGTTCGCGCCTCTCAGCCTGGCGGCATCGGGCGTCAGTTGCATTTCTCGAAAGAATGTGTTCATCGTGAATCCAAGAGGCAAACAATGACCCCGCTGGAACTGTTGCGGCAGAAGCGAGAGGATATCCTGCGTGTCGCCGCCAAACACGGTGCTTATAATGTTCGCGTATTTGGTTCGGTCGCCCGCGGTGAAGCGAGACCTGATAGTGATATTGACTTGCTCATTGAGAAAGGTCCTACGACCAGCTCGTGGTTTCCTGCTGGTTTAGTGCTGGACCTGGAAGAGGTCTTAGGGCGGCGAGTCGAGGTTGTGACCGAGAGAGCCCTTCACCCCTATCTGCGCGACCGGGTTCTCCGCGAAGCTGTCTCTTTATGAACAAAGATGACACGGTCTACCTGCGCCATATCCTGGAATGCATTTGCCGGATTGAAGAGGACATCGTGGCAGGACGTGAGCGCTTTATGGCCTCGCATACTCTGCAAGATGCGGTGTTGCGAAACTTGCAGGTCATGGCCGAATCGACACAGCGACTATCCGAAACAGTCAAAGCAACACAACCGGACGTTGAGTGGCACAAGATTGCGGCTTTTCGGAACATCTTAGTTCACGATTATCTCGGGATTGATGTGGAGACGGTCTGGGACATTACCCAACGTGATGTGTCTGAACTGAAGCAAACGGTAGAAGTCATGCTGGATGCGAGCCAACGACGAGACAACGAGCCGTAAACTAGAACAGGTCTTACTTGCAGGTGTCCTTGTCGACATGAGCAAGAGAGGAGGCGACGATGTCCCAAGAGCATCCCTACGTAACCACGATCAAGCGCTACTATCAGGGTTGCAACACCGCTGATGTAGAACTGATGAAATCCACTTTTACGGAAGATGTGATCCACTATTTCACCCACCATAAACCAATCCGGGGTGCAGACGCTCTGGCAATGTACTGGGCAAAGATGCAGCCGCGAGTCGCGGGAGTCTGGACCGTTGACCATGCGATTGTTCAAGAAGACGAAGCCGTGATTGAGTGGACGATGCAGTGGACGCCACCTGGGCAGAAGAAGCCGCAAGTGATTCGCGGAGCTGAGTGGTATGTTTTCAAAGATGAACGCATCGCCGAAATTCGTGCCTACTATCTCAATCCCCGCTTGCCTTATATGCGCACGTCTTTTGAGCTTGAAGATTTTCCCTATGTGAAAAGGGGTTACCCCACACTCAGCGACTCGCGTTCGTAATAAGTAGGCAGTCGTTCACCGCACTAAAGCTGTCCGTAGAATTCCGCCGGCTGTTTCTCTATGGTCTTAATTGTCTACGTTCCTCTACACAGCTGCGGAAGGTGGTCAGCTTCTGGACCTTCTTGAGAGCAGCAAGAAATACGAGATACGGGTCACGGTAACTCCTCTTCACTTATGCGAGTGCTCATTACTGGTGCGGCTGGTCGAATCGGTAAAGAAATAGCAGAGGAACTTTCTGGTACTCATGAACTCTGCCTACTCGACCGCCGTCGCGTACCCGGCAGACCCTCGATCATTGCCGAGCTTGCTCAAGCTGGGACTGCCAGCGGTTGGCGTCGCTGGGTCAGGGCTAAGGCGTCGCGGTGGGCAGACTCATTCGCCGGAGTTGACATCATCGTCCACCTCGCCGCAGATGTCCGCAACTATGCGCCTTGGCAGCGGGTACTGCCTGACAATATCCAAGTAACCTGGAACGTTCTCGAAGCTGCGGCACAGCATAAAGTACGTCGCGTGATCTTTGCCAGTTCTAATTGGGCGGTGAAAGCGCTCGAGCGGTCCCTGGCGCCGGCCTGTTACCTCTCCGACGGGCCAAAAATCGGCTCAGAGGCGCCGCCGCACCCCATTTCCCCTTATGGTGCCTCAAAAGCCTTCGGGGAACTCGCTGGCCGTATGTTCGTGGATGAACAACGGCTGGGTTCATTTATAGCTGTACGGATCGGCGCCTATAACCCGCACCCACCGAACGATGAAGTAGGACGCCAACTGTGGATCGGTGCCGACGACCTGCGGAGTCTATTCCGACGCTGTATAGAGAGGGACTGCCAGGGGTTTCACGTTGTTTATGGTGTATCGGCTCAGCCAATCGCCCCTTATGATCTTTCGTACACACGTCGCTTACTTTCCTGGGAGCCTCAGCAATCATTATGAACCCGGAAGCTTTCAAGCGCTGGGTTTCAGCGGTTTTACATTTTGCTCCTGCGCACCGAAAAGGAGTCCTAATAATAAGGCAAATGAGATTCTTACGATTGACAATCGTTAGCCGCGTTGTTCTCTGCACCCTCTTAGACGGCATATATTACAGCATGGACAGGGTTGGCGGGTTGATCTGGGAAATGCTAGCTGGGGCGCACAGCCCCGAAGAGGTGACTACAGCAATCCTCGCACGCTACGACGTCTCAAGTGAACAGGTGCAGGCTGATGTCGAACGGTTGGCAGCAGAACTCTTACAAGAAAATCTTCTCCTGGCAACAAATGATGGAGTGGAACCGCAGACGCTCGCTGAACCGGACAACCACCAAAAGCTCCCTTACGAAATGCCAGTGCTGAACATTTATCGTGATATGGGAGACCTGCTTGCCCTCGACCCTCCTACGCCTGGACTCCAGGATATCGCCTGGAAAGACCCAGATGATGAGTCCTCTCATTAACACGGACAAGGGCAAGGAACTCGGTCATGGCCCGGGCGCTGATCAGTTGCATCGTCCCTGTTTTTAATGGCGCGCGTTATTTACTGGACGCGGCCAGTTAAGGACACGCGGCACTGCACCGTTAGGAAAAGGACCCCAGAACAGTGCGGGTGTTGTTTTGGTCAGGAGCGTTTTGGCCCTCTATCGGAGGCGTCCAAGTTTTGACAGCGAGATTACTGCTAGCCTTACAAGAGCGGGGCCATGAGGTCGCTGTGATAACCGACCAAACTCATCCCTCTCTACCTGCGGAGGGCCAATACAAAGGAATTCAGGTCTCTCGCTTGCCATTTATTCTCGCACTTACAGCTCGCCGTGTGGACCAGATATGGACGATACGGCAGCAGGTTGCCAAGTTAAAACGCACTTTCGCCCCGGACCTCATCCATGTCAACAATGTTGACTCTAGCGTCCTGTTCCATCTTGATACGAGGAATGCCCATCCCGCACCGGTGGTAGTCACTCTGCATGGCGATCATGGACAATTTGTGAAGCGAGAAACGCTTCTGGAAAAGACCCTTGCCTCAGCCACCTGGGTCACGGGTTGCTCAGCCTGGGTGGTCGAATATCTGCGCCGCCTGATGCCTAGTGCTACCTCTCGTTCATCTCTCATTTATAATGGGTTAGACGCGCCTTCGCTGCCACCCACACCACTTCCTCTCAATCCTCCCAGGCTTCTCTGCCTGGGGAGACTGAGTGCGGAAAAAAGATTTGACTTGGCTGTGGGCGCTTTGCCTGCAATCATCAAACGCGTTCCTCAAGCTCGTCTTGTTATTGCGGTTGACGGCCCGGAGCAACGCACTCTGAAAGAGCAGGCTGCCCAGCTGGGATTGACGAACGCGATTGACTTCCTCGGTTGGATCACCCCTGAAAGCGTGCCCCCCTTGATCAATACTGCGACGCTTGTCGTTGTCCCGTCTCGGCGGGAAGGGTTCGGGTTAGTCGCTTTGGAAGCTGCTCATATGGCTCGCCCGATTGTTGCAACACGAGTGGGAGGGCTACCGGAAGTGGTCGTGCACGGGCAAACTGGTCTGTTAGTCGAACAGGGCAATGCCAAGGCGCTTGCCGACGCAGTCATTCGGTTGCTCACACACCCCGACCTCGCCATACAGCTGGGTCAGGCGGCCCGGAACCGTGCGAGAGCGCGGTTCAGTTGGGATCCCTGTGTAGACGCCTACGACAAGCTCTATCGCACGGTCACCAAGGACTCCTCAGACCGCTGAACGACAGCCACCCTATGCCAGAGCAAGCAAACCAGACCACTGCCGTTGACCATCTGGAACCTATAGCCAGCAGGGCCTTCTTTGATGGAGCCGCGACTTTCAACACGCTCCAGACCGGGTTTACGAAAGCGGCGGCGCAAAACCCAGGAGAAATCCGCGAATCTTTCTACACCTTTGCTGGACAGAGGGTGCGTTTTCGCATCGTGGGACACGCGCTCGCCCAGCACCTTACGGCGCCTTTTTCTCATTTACGAATGACCAGCTCTGTCCCGCCCGACTGGCAACTCACCATTGATTTGTGGGACGAAAAAACAACGGGGATTCGTTGTCAGCCACCTCGTGCCGCTCCTGACTCACAGTGGACCGAACTGACAGTGATATCTCCTGATCATCGTTTTGTCGGGCAGCGGCAGCCGCGCACCCTCACCTGCTTCGATCGGGCCACCGACCACCTCATTGGCTCACTGGTGTGGCAGGAGCCGATTTTCATCTACGAACAAGCAAGGCCTTTGGCGCGGCCGTTACTGCAATGGTACAACGACCATGATGTACAGGTGATCCACTCTGGTTTGGTTGCCTGGAACAACCAAGGTCTCCTCTTTGTCGGGAAAGGCGGCTCAGGGAAGTCTACCTCAGTTTTGGCTTGTGTGTGTAGAGGAAGATTTGCCTACCTCAGCGACGATCATGTCGGCCTCCTGCGTTTGCCAGACGGTTCCTTTCTCGGTCACAGCCTGTACAATTCGACCGCTTTGGACACTAATCACCTAGCGCGGGTCCCACTCCTCGCTCCCTATGCCCTCAAAGGCTCCCTGCCCAAACAAAGATCTGCGCTGCTCCTCGCTGACATGTTTCCAGAGCGGCTTGTCCGGGTCGTACCGATTCGGGTGCTATTTATCCCTCGCATCACCAATGCCCGGGAGTCAAAGATTTCTCCAGCCTCGAAAGGGCAAGCTCTGCTTGCGCTCAGTCCGAGTTCGTTGCTGCTGTTTCCCAGCCGGAGCGTGCGAGGCTTTGTCAAGGTCACCCAATTGGTCGAACAGGTTCCCTGTTATTGGCTAGAGTCAGGGTACGATCTCGCTTCGATCCCTCGTTGCATCGAAGAGTTTCTCGCTACGGCAATCCTTTCCTGAGCCCACAGTCGATGAGTGATATTATGCTTGTCTTCGATAGCAAGTGCCATCTGTGGGGGGCACTACGAAAGATTTTTCACGCGTGCCTCCTCCTATAGCGTTACTGGCGAAACGCTAACCTGAGCCTCAGAAGAAGGAGCATTGTTCATGACACCAAAGCTGATCAGTTGTATTATCCCGGTGTTCAATGGTGAACGCTATCTGCGAGAAGCGATAGAAAGTATCTTCAATCAGACCTACCGCCCTCTGGAGGTTATTGTGGTGGACGATGGCTCGACCGACGACACCCCCAGCGTAGTCACCAGCTATGGCGAGCAGGTGAGATGTCTGCGACAAGCTAATGCTGGACCAGGGGCAGCACGCAACTTGGGGCTGACTGGAGCGCGCGGGGAGTTTGTGGCCTTTCTTGATGCTGATGACCTCTGGCATCCAGAGAAGCTGGCGCGGCAGATGGCGCGGTTCGCGACCCGCGCAGAACTTGCTTTCTGTCTCACGCACCTGCAGAATTTCTGGATTCTGGAGCTCCAAGAGGAAGCAGCGAAATTGCGTGATCATCGGTTTATGCAACCCCTTCCTGGCTACGCTTCACAAACACTTTTGGCCAAGCGCACGGTGTTTGACACCATAGGGCAGTTCAATCCTCAACTCATTCGCCTGATCATTCGCTACGATGGAGAAATGTGCCACTGCTGTGAGGATATCTACGGAGTCTTCCAACTGGGCAATGTGTATCATAGCACCTTGGAGGACTTGTGGTTCTCCGAACGCCACACCCAGATCGTTGAGGATCTTATCGCAGGCCGGCGGGAGAAGTACGCTTTGTGCCGTAACTGTCCACAACTGCCCACGGGTCCAGCGCCAGATGGTAAGAAAATCGATATTCAACCAAGGCGCTATACTGGGGAAACGAAGACGATAACCAGCTGACTGTCTTGCTGCCTTAGGGCCTGGAAGAAAACGACAACGCTGCGAGTGTTGTTCTGGGCAGAATTGTTCTGGCCGTACATCGGAGGGGCCGCCGTGCCCAGGTGATGTTCAGCATGACCCATAGAAACGCTACGGCAAGATATGGATTCATGATAACACTATCTAATTGTGTGCCACTGGCGGCTTGTCCGCCAGTGCAACCGACCACACGGGTAGCTTGCTACCCGTGGCACCCGAAAATCCAGATCTTGGTGTGCTTTTTCTATAGTGTGTGGACGCCTACGACATTCTCTCCCAGACTCTCAGCAAAAAAGGGCATTCATGAAATCCTTGGGCGAAGCTGAGGTATGGATGACTGGACCTCTGATCAGTTGCATTGTCCCCGTCTTCAACGGTGAACGCTATCTGCAGGAAGCAACGGACAGTATCCTCCACCAGACGTACCGACCGCTGGAAATCATTATCGTTGACGACGGCTCAACCGATGGCACGGCGGCTGTTGCGGCAAGCTATGGGGAACAAATAATCTACCTGTGGCAAGCCAATGCTGGGCCAGCCGCAGCCCGCAATCTGGGGCTGAGTGCCGCGCACGCGGAATTCGTGGCGTTTCTGGATGCCGACGACCTGTGGCAACCAGAGAAGCTGGCGCAGCAGGTGGCGCGGTTCGCGGCCCGTCCGGATCTCGACTTGTCTCTCACGTACGTACAAAATTTCTGGACTCCTGAATTGCACGAAAAAATGCCACGGTTTGCCGATCATCCCTTGGCGAAGCCGTTTCCCGGATATGCAGCCCCAGCCCTGTTGGCACGGCGAACTCTCTTCAACGCCAGCGGTTGGTTCAACCCCAATTTACACCATGGAGATATCAAGGACTGGTTTCTCCGCGCGGCCGAGCAGGGAGCAGTTATGGAAGTACTACCCGATATTCTCGTGCATCGCCGCTTGCACGAGACCAACCTGAGTCATCACAAAGCTGCGGTCAGTCGCGAGGAGCACCTGCAACTCGTCAAAGCCTCTCTCGACCGCCGGCGCCGCGCGGGCGGGGCAACTCCTACCGCCTATCAGTTGCCATTTGCCAAAGACGACGAGAGCAAGTAAAGGGGGACAACTCTGGTGTGCCAATCTCTTGTGGTCTGATTTAGTCGCCCCTTGGTTGCTGGATTGAGACAATATAAATTTGTGTATGCCCTGCTCGGACAGGGGCTCAGCGTATGGTGAAACTCGACAGGGTGAAGGCTGTTTTGTCGCGACGGCTGAGAACCGCTCGACGCTTATTCGGGGCGTGGAGCCGTGGGGCTGGCCTCAGCGGCTATGCCTCCGCCACTTCTGTCCTGCCAGGCAAAACGCTTAGCTTCCACCTGAGCAGCCGTCGCGCTGCGGTAGTGCGAATCAGCATCGTGCGGATTGGCGCAGTCGATGTTCCGGTTCACACAGCGTCTGCAACTGTTGGCACGCACGCGATCCCCGCTCGCGCCTACGAGGTCGGCTGCAACTGGCCGTCGTGTTATACACTGTCAGTTCCGACGACCTGGCTGAGTGGCCTGTACCGAGCCGACCTGGTTACCGATATTGGGGGTCATACGAGCCTCCCCTTCATCGTGAAGGCTGCCCGGCACGGCGTCACCTCGCCCATCCTTTTCCAGTTTGCCGCGACGACAGGTCAGGCATACAACGGTTGGGGCGGAAAAAACTTGTACCCTTCTGATTCGGAAGACAGGGCGCGTAAAGTTTCTTTCAACCGTCCCGGAGGACTCGATTATACACGGGAGAGACCTTTTCTCCGCTGGCTGGAGCGTAATGGATTCGCGGTCGAGTGTTGCACCAGCCTTGATCTTCACGAAGACACGGATTGTTTGGGTGGGTATCAATTACTGCTCAGTGTTGGCCACGACGAATACTGGTCGAAGGAAATGCGCGACAATGTGGAGAGGTTTATCGACACCGGAGGCAATGTCGCGTTTTTTAGCGGGAACGTCTGCTGGTGGCAGGTACGGTTTGAAGATAGCAACCGCACGATGGTGTGTTACAAGAGCGCGTTTGAAGATCCGCTGAGCGGTGTAGACAATGGCCGAGTCACGGTAGAATGGTATAGCGCACCGGTCGTGCGACCTGAGAATTCGCTGACGGGGGTAAGTTTCCGCCATGGTGCCGGCATTTGGTGGCCCTGTGACTCGTCAATGAACGAGAAGGCATACCAGGTCCGTTTCGCGGACCATTGGGTCTTCGCCGGTACGGGCCTTCATAACAATGATCTCTTTGGCAAAGGAGAGAACATTGTTGGCTACGACACTGATGCAGCCGAGCACGTGGAGGTTAGCGGAATTCCCCGAGTAACCGGGACAGACGGTACCCCACCAACGTTCGTTGTGCTTGCTACCGCAGATTTACGCGACTGGTCCCCTTGTGGCAAAGGGGGGCATGCGACGCTGGGAGTCTATCGCCGGGTCGGCACCGTCTTCACTGCAGCGACTACAGACTGGGCTAACGGCTTCCAGTTCCTCGAAAGTGCGGTGCACCAAATCACCCGCAATGTAGTGAACCAACTCCGTCATCCCTACCCGGACGAGAGTTGGGAAGTGAT
>JACQEL010000870.1 GCA_016200595.1 Deltaproteobacteria bacterium | reverse complement strand
CAGGTGCTGGAGGAACGGTTTCCCGAGATCAAAGAGACTCAGCCTGAACTCCTGGCTCATCACTACACCGAGGCCGGCCTCATCGCGCAAGCCATTCCCTACTGGCAGAGTGCAGGGCAAAGAGCCATTCAGCGTTCAGCCAACCGCGAGGCGATCAGCCACCTCAGCAAGGCGCTGGAGTTGCTCAAGACCCTGCCGGACATTCCTGAACGCGCCCCGCAAGAGCTTATGTTGCAACTCACTTTAGGGGTGCCACTGATGGCTACGAAGGGCTGGGCTGCGCCGGACGTAGAGAAAGCTGTCTCCCGGGCGCGAGAACTCTGCCGGCAGCTAGGCGAGACTCCGCAACTCTTCCCCGTACTGCGGGGACTCTGGCCGTTTCGTTTAATGCGGGCAGAGTACCAAATGGCGAATGAGCTAGGGCAACAAGGTCTGCGCTTGGCCCAAAGCGTACAAGACCCAGCCCTCCTCCTGGAAGCTTATCTAATGTTGGGGATGACCTCTCTCTTTCTCGGAGATTTAATTCCCGCCCGAGAGTACCTTGAACACAGCATTGCCCTGTACAACCCCCAGCAACACCATGCTCATGCCTTCGTCTACGGGTTTGACCCTGGCATAACCGGCCTATCCTACCTGACCTTGGTTCTGTGGTGTCTTGGCTATCCTGACCAAGCCCTCAAGAAAAGCCAAGAGACCCTTGCCCTCGCCCGTCAACTGTCTCACCCCTTTAGCTTATGTATGGCCCTGATCAACACTGCCATGTTCCGTAAATCCTGCTGGAATGGCCAAGCAGTCCAGGAGCAGGCAGAGGAAGTCATTGCTATCTCAACTGAACATGGGTTTGCAGAGTGGTTGACGATGGGAGATATCTTTCGGGGCTGGGCGCTGGCCGAGCAGGGACAGGTGCAGGAGGGCATTTCCCAACTACGTAGAGGGTTGACTGCCTATCGAGGACCCATAGGCGCGGAGTCGGTAGTGCCGTGGAGTCTTAGCTTTCTGGCCGAAGCATATGACAAAGGGGAACAGGTAGAAGAAGGGCTCGACGCGTTAGCTGAGGCATTGGGCATGATGCAGAGAACCGGAGAAGGGGCCGAAGAGGCGGAGGTGTATCGGCTTCAGGGGCAACTGACGCTAAAACAGTCCGGCGTCCGCAGTCCGGCGTCCGATGTCCCTAACACCCAGCACCCAACACCTAGCACTCCAGCGGAGGCGGAAGCCGAAGCGTGTTTTCTCAAGGCTATCGAGGTTGCCCGACGGCAACAGGCGAAGTCGTGGGAGCTACGGGCAGCCATGAGTCTGAGCCGGTTGTGGCAGCAGCAAGGTAAGCAAACCGCAGCCCGGCAGATGCTGGTGGAGACCTATGGTTGGTTCAGTGAAGGATTTGATACGAAAGACCTTAAAGAGGCGAAAGCGCTGCTGTCAGAGTTAGCCTAACACTGGCCGTGCCGACGTTTACCGTACAGTCGAGAAAGTCTCTATGTAAACAAACTGAGAAGGGGTCGAGAAGGTGAGAGGCTAACGGGAAGCGTCAATGAAGTTCTCCGAAGTAGTGGAACAAGTGGTCACCTGGCTCCAGCGCCAGAGACGGGTGTCGTATCGCGCGCTCAAGCGTGAGTTTGACCTTGACGACGATTATCTCGCAGATCTCAAGGAAGAACTTATTGAAGCACGACGTGTCGCCCAGGATGAGGGCGGCAAGATTTTGGTGTGGACGGGTGTTGCTTCAGTGGCCAGTGACCAGTTGCTAGCTGCCAGTTCCTCTCAGTCTTCCATTCCGCAAACCTCGGACTCCGGCCTGCGGACTCCAGACTCTCAACTCCAGACGCTAACCCCTGGCAATGAAGGCGAGCGCCGGCAGCTCACGGTGATGTTTTGTGACTTGGTAGGGTCTACTGCGCTCTCCGAGCGACTCGACCCCGAAGAGCTGCGGAAGGTAGTGCGCGCTTATCAACAGGCAAGTGCCGAGGTCATTGATCGCTTCGAAGGGCATATTGCGCAGTATCTGGGCGATGGATTGCTGGTCTATTTTGGCTATCCAGTGGCGCACGAGGACGATGCGCAGCGCGCGGTGCGGGCGGGATTGGGAATCATAACGGCCCTGCAACATCCTCTGCACACCGGGCACGAGGTTCCCTCTCCCCTGGTGGGAGAGGGCCAGGGTGAGGGGGCCAAGGTGAGGAATGCAGCCCCGCTTAAAGTCCGCATCGGTATGCACACCGGGGTAGTGGTTGTGGGCGAGATGGGTGGTGGAGGCAAGCATGAACAGTTAGCCTTGGGCGAGACCCCCAACATTGCTGCACGGCTGCAGGGCTTAGCCGAGCCCGACACCGTGGTGCTCAGTGCAGCTACCCAGCGGTTGGTGGCCGGCTTGTTTGAGTGCCAAGACCTGGGGCCACAGACCCTCAAGGGTATCTCCACGCCGCTGGCAGTGTATCGGGTCGTCAGAGAAAGCGAGGCGCAGAGCCGCTTTGAAGCGGCGGTCAGTAAAGGCCTGACGCCACTAGTCGGGCGCGACGAGGAACTAGGACTGCTGCGGCGACGCTGGGAGCAGGCCAAGGCCGGTGAAGGCCAGGTCGTGCTGCTCAGCGGTGAGCCGGGCATTGGTAAATCCCGTCTCGTGCAGGCACTCAAAGAGTACGTCAGCACCGAAGGTGCAACCCGTATCGAGTTTCACTGCTCAGCCTATCATCAGAATAGTGCCTTCCATCCCATCATCGAGCATCTGCAGCGGCTCTTACAGTTTGCCCCGCATGCTACGCCCCACGCCAAGCTGGCCAAACTTCAACAGACGCTTGCTCAATACCGTTTCCCTCAGGCTGATACCCTACCCCTCTTAGCTGCCCTACTCTCACTGCCGCAGCCAGAGGGGACTCCTCCCCTGACGCTCAGTCCCCAGAAACAGAAGCAGAAGACTCAAGAAGCGTTAGTGGCCTGGATTGTCGAAGAAGCGGAGCGGGCAGCCGTGTACAGCGCCTGGGAAGATCTGCATTGGGCCGATCCCTCTACCCTAGAGGTTCTCACTCTTGTCCTTACTCAGGTGCCCACCGCCCGGCTGTTGACGCTCCTGACCTTTCGGCCCGACTTCACCCCGCCGTGGCGACCGCATTCGCATATCGCTCAACTCACGCTCAGTCGCTTAGGCCGGCCACACGTGGAAGCGATGGTGGAGCAGGTGACCGGCGGCAAAGCCTTACCTCCCGAGGTCGTGCAACAGATCGTACACAAGACCGATGGGGTCCCTCTCTTTGTGGAAGAGTTGACCAAAATGGTGGTGGAGTCGGGCTTGTTGCGAGAAGAAGATGGCCGTTATGTAGGGACGCACAGCGGTACGCTTATCCCGCCGCTGGCGATTCCCTCCACTTTGCAGGATTCGTTGATGGCGCGCTTAGATCGACTCGCCCCCATCCGAGAGATTGCGCAAGTGGGAGCCGTGCTAGGTCGCGAGTTTAGCTACGACCTCCTTCATGCCGTCTCCCGGTTGGATGAGGCGCTGTTGCAGCAGGGGCTGCGGCAGCTAGTGGAGGCGGAGCTAATCTATCAACACGGCCTGCCACCGCAGGCCACCTATCTCTTCAAGCATGCCCTGATTCAGGATACGGCTTATCAATCGTTGCTGAAGAGCCGCCGCCAGCAGTTGCATCAGCAGATTGCCCAGGTGTTAGTAGAGCAGTTTGCTGAGACAGTCGAGACCCAACCAGAACTACTGGCTCATCACTATACCGAGGCGGGGCTCAAGGAAGAGGCGCTTCCCTACTGGCAGCAGGCTGGTGTCAGAGCCGCCGAGCGCTCGGCAAATATCGAGGCGGCTAGCCACATCAAGGAAGGCTTAGCTTTACTACAGATCTTGCCCACGAGCGCTGAACATCTTCAGCAGGAGCTAACGCTGCAGATACTCCTTGGTCAGGTATTGATGGCGACGAAGGGCTATGGCGCGCCAGAAGTAGCGGCGATTCAAGTCCGCGTACAGGAATTGTGTCAGCAAGTCGGCGAGACGCCGCAGCTGTTCCAAGCCTTGCCGCAGTTGCGCGGGTTTTATTTTGTCCGAGGCGAACTCCACACAGCGCGCACGCTGGCTGAGCAATATCTGGAATTTGCCCAACGTTTCCAGGTCCCTATTCTACTCGTGTGGGCGTCCTATGGGCTCGGGGAGACCTTGTTATTCTCCGGAGAGATAGCGTCTGCCCGCACTCATCTCGAACAGGGCACTGCCGCCTATGATCCTCAACAGGTACGAGCCTTTTTCGTCCGCACTGTACAAGATCCTGGAGTAGCGTGCCTCTCTCAGACTGCAACAGCCTTGTGGTATTTAGGCTATCCGGACCAAGCGAGTGAGCGAATTCGCCAGGCGCTCACCTTAGCGCAGGAACTCTCTCATCCCTTCAGCGTGGCCTGGGCGCTGTGTAATATCGCTACCCAGCACCAGCTCCATCGCGAGGAAAGCCTAGTACAGGAACAGGCAGAGGCGGCGATTCGGTTCGCACAGGAGCAAGGGTTTCCCTTTTGGGTCGCGCGGGCCGAGACCTTCCGCGGCTGGGCACTCACTCAACGACGGCCGGATACGGAAGGGATTGCCCAGATTCACCAGGGGATGGCGGCCTACCAGGCCATGGGCATGGAGCTGTATCGACCTCAGTCTCTTGCTCTGCTCGCCGAGGCATACGCACAGGTGGGACAGGAAGAAGAAGGGTTGAAAGTGTTGACTGAAGCGTTAAAGGTGATTGACCAAACGGGGGCACACCTCTTCGAGGCCGAAGTCTATCGGCTGAAAGGAGCGCTAACGCTGCAGTCTCAAACACGTCTCAAACACGTCTCGGACAAGTCGCAGACAAGCCAAGAAAAAAGTAGGGTGGGCACTGCCCACCAAAATGTAAACATCACTGAGGCAGGAATGGTGGGCGATGCCCACCCTACAAAAGAAGCGGAAGAATGTTTCTGGAAAGCCATTGAGATTGCCAGAAACCAGCAAGCGAAGTCCCTAGAGCTGCGAGCCGTAATGGGCCTGAGCCGGCTGTGGCAACAGCAGGGCAAGCAAGCCCAGGCTCGGCAGATGCTGGCGGAGACCTACGGCTGGTTCACCGAAGGGTTTGACACGAAGGACTTGCAAGAGGCCAAGGCATTGCTAGAGGAACTGGACTGACGAAGAATCTCCCTCCTCTACCCTTCCCCGAAGGCATCCTTGGTATATTGTCTGCTCAGCAAAGATGGTACATGCTAAGATGTTTTTTGTTTCCAGGGGAGAAGACTGATATGAGCGAACAATATGTTGAAAACCGGGACGACGGGTATTGGATCACCGGTACGCGTATCTCCCTAGACTCTGTTGTCTACGCCTTTTTGCAAGGGCAAACAGCAGAAAGCATTGCCCAGTCGTTTCCGTTGCTAACCCTGGAGCAGGTCTACGGAGCGATCGCCTTCTATCTTGCTCATCGAGCTGAAATCGATACGTACTTGGAACAGGGGCGAGCAGAGTTCGCTGCTCTTCGCCAGGCCGCACGTGAAGCAGATCCTATGTTTTATCAGAAGTTGGCTGACGCCCGACGACAGCACCAGGGCACAGTTCATGACGATACGGTTTCAGGCTGATGCGGATCTAAACCTGATTATTTTACTGGCAACGATCCGCCGTGAACCACGTATCGACTTCCTCACAGCGGAGGCGGCGGGTCTCACTGGCTTGAAAGACCCGGAGGTCTTAACTATAGCGGCTAGAGAAGGGCGTGTGCTGGTCTCGCATGATCAGAAAACTATGCCAAGACATTTCGCTGAGTTTATTGCGCACACACCAAGCCCTGGTCTCCTTATCGTCTCGCAACATCTTCCTGTCGCTACTGCGATAGCGGATCTCCTCCTCATCTGGTTCACCACGGAAGCGGAGGAATGGATCAATCAAATTCGCTTTCTCCCGCTATAGTTCACATAGTGAAAATAGGAGAACCGTGATGGCAAACACCAAGTGGCATGCGCAGTATCCCGAGCTAGGCACCGGGCCGGTGTCGATTGAACCCTACATCTCGCCGGAGTACTTTGCGCTGGAACGGGAGCGGATCTTCCACCGCATGTGGCTCAACGTCGGCCGAGAGGAGGAGATCCCGAAACCGGGGGATTATCTCGTCAAGGATCTGCCGATCTGCAATACCTCGATTGTCGTCGTCCGCGGCAAGGACGGCCGCATCCGGGCCTTTCACAACGTGTGTTCCCATCGCA
Organism: Deltaproteobacteria bacterium; assembly: GCA_016200595.1. Taxonomy (GTDB): domain Bacteria; phylum Desulfobacterota; class Binatia; order Bin18; family Bin18; genus JACQEL01. Next base: position 520 of record JACQEL010000870.1, on the reverse strand, counting down.
GCAACAAACTGGCCTGGGACCAAGGCGGATCATGTCGGATGTTTGCCTGCAAATTCCACGGGTGGACCTATAATCTGCAGGGGCAGCTCACCTTCGTGCCAGATGAAGAGAGTTTCTTTGACCTCAAGAAAGAGACCCTGGGCCTCACGCCGGTCGCGGCCGACACTTGGGAGGGCTTCCTCTTTATCCACCTCAACCCACGTCCCGAAGAAAGCCTGCAAGAATTCCTCGGCGAGTTCGGCACGGAGCTGAGCGGCTATCCCTTCGCCCAACTCTCCGCCACCTGTTATCGGTGGACGACCGAGGTCAACGCCAACTGGAAGATCCTCAAGGATGGTTTTCAAGAAGCTTTCCATGTCGCGTTTCTGCATAAACACTCGGTGCCTGATTCCTTCACTGGAAAAAGTAATCCCTACAGCCATAGCCCCTACTTCAAACTCTATCCTCGTCACCACCGCACGTCGGTGTATGGCAACCGAGAGCATCGACCGCCGGCTGTGGAAGGGCTGACGTACCAGTT
>JACQEL010000869.1 GCA_016200595.1 Deltaproteobacteria bacterium | reverse complement strand
TTTGCCGTCGAGGATCTACGATTTATGTTCAATCTCTGACGGGGGGTCCTGCTGTTCCTCAGTGGGAGGCGACCCGGTCTGGGGTGGAGCAGCTTTCGGTGGCGTCGCTCGTGAGGTGCGCTCAACCTGGCGGACTTCTTCTTCCAGCATGAGCCTGGCGTTGCTCAGTTCTTCAGAGAGATCACCCGTCGCCCGACGGAATTCAGCCAGAGCCTTTCCTAAGGCCTTGGCAACCTCAGGCAAACGTTGAGGTCCTAGGACGATGAGGGCCACGACCATAATGACCAACAATTCGGGGATACCAATGCCAAACATATGCTGGTTACGGTAGTATAATCGAGAAAGTGGCGCAAGCCGCGGAGCCGGAAGACTAGGAGTTCACCGCATTAAAGCTGAGGGATGTCATTCTGAGCCGAAGCCCTGCGCAGGCGAAGAATCTGGCCCCACTAAATCAAACCACAGGACATTGGTACAGTGTGGCACATGGTGACAAGACACTCGCCGTTCGCTCTGAGCGTAGCCGCGCCAGCGGCGAAGTCGAAGAGCCGGCTGGGCGCGCGTACGGTGGCCTTCGACTTCGCTGCGCTACGCTCAGGCCGAACGGAGACGGGCTCCACCGCCAGTGCGGAAGTGTACGAATCTCGTGTGGTCCGATTTAGTGACTGAACATGAGATTCTTCGCTGCACTCAGAATGACACTCCTGCGAGGTTACATTGTAAAGTGTACCGAGGTCATGAATCCTGCTGGAGATCTGAAAGGCTGAAGCTGAAAAAAGTACTGAAGACAAGGAGAACGTATGCTGCGGACAGGTCTCGTCGTTGATGCGCGTTACCAGGATCATTACACCGGGCGCAATCATCCTGAACGCCCTACACGGATCAGTACATTATTGACTCTGGTCGAGGACTATCACAGGCCTGGGATGAAACACTTGGCGCCACGGTCAGCCACGCCAGAAGAGATCGCCTTGATTCACGACTCTACCCATATCGGCCGGGTCGCCGCGACAGCCGAAAAGAATTACTTCGCCTTCGATGCCGATACCCCAGTCTCTTCCCAATCCTATGCTACCGCTCTGCTCGCGACCGGCGGGTTACTGACTTTGCTCGAAGCTATCATGACGCGTGAGGTAGACAACGGCTTTGCTCTAGTGCGCCCACCAGGACATCATGCAGAACGCAATCGTGCGATGGGCTTTTGCTTGTTCAACAGCGCCGCGATTGGTGCCCAGTATTTGCGTGAGAAGTTTGGCTTGCAGCGTATTGTAGTTATGGATTGGGATGTCCACCACGGCAACGGCACTCAGCATAGCTTTTACGATGATCCAGGGATCCTCTACGTCTCTACCCATCAATATCCCTACTACCCGGGGACCGGGGCTGCGGAGGAGGTTGGTCAGGGGCAGGGTGAAGGTTATACGGTCAACCTGCCTATCCCCGCGGGCTGGGGCAACGAAGAATACCAAGAGCTGTTCCAAGGAGTCATCGACCCGATCTGCCGTCAATTCGATCCGCAGTTCGTGCTGATCTCCGCGGGGTTTGATGCCCATAGCCGCGACCCGCTCGGCGGGATGGAAGTCACCGAAGCGGGATTTGGCACGATGGCACGAATCCTCCTGCGCATCGCCCGTGATCACGCGCACGGCCGCTGCGCGGCAATTCTGGAAGGTGGGTATGATCTGAAAGGGTTACAGAAATCAGTCGTGCAGGTATTGGACGAGATGGCCGGCGACACCTTAGTCAATGCGCTGCCACAGCTCGAACCGCGCGCTCTGCTCCCACGCATCAAAGCAGTGCAACGTCAGTACTGGGAATTGCCGAAAGATTAAGGAGCTGTCAGCTGATCGCTGGTACTCAGAATCCATCATCTTCTGAATGAGCGACAGCTCCAGGCAAAGAAACTGTCCCAACCGAGACCCCGGTTCCAGCACTCTTTTCTGCAGGGGGCGATGCCTCAACCATTACGGTAACTTTTTGTGGCTCTGTCCCACGGCGAAAACATTCCAAGAGCGACGGCCCACCGAGAGGAGAAGCGCGCAGGCCGGTTTTTGGATCAATATAGGCGAAGGAGATACCCTCGGGTGGCGCAAAGTCGCTGACCGGTCGATCGCCCATCGCTGTTTTCATGAAATCTACCCAAATGGGAGTCGCCACTCGGCCACCGGTTTCTTTGTCTCCTAATGGGCGCTTCTCATCAAACCCCACCCATACCCCAGTCAGCATTTCCGGAGTGTAGCCCATGAACCAGGTGTCTTGAAAGTCGTTACTGGTCCCGGTCTTCCCAGCCACCGGACGGCCTAGGGCTCTCGCTCCTTTGCCCGTGCCGCGCTCAACTACGCTTTTCAGCAGGCTGGTGATCAGGTATGCCGTCTCCGGCGAAATCACCTGTTTGCGGTCGAAAGTAAATTCATCAAGCATCCCACCCTGCCCATCGGTAATCTTAGTAATGAGGAGTGGCTCAAATAGCGTCCCACCCGTGGCAAATACTCCATAGGCCCGAGCCAACTCGAAGGGCGTAACCTCTGAAGTGCCAAGCGCCAAAGAGAGATTACGGGCGAGGTGACTACGGATGCCCAGTTGCGGGATATAGGAGGTCAAATATTTGGTGCCGAGACGGGCGGCAACTTTCACCGTCACCACATTGCGTGAGAAGGTCAGGGCTTCACGCAACCGGGTGGGACCAAAGTAGCGGTTCTCGTAATTGTGCGGAGTCCAGTAACGGTTATGATCCCAAAAAGAGATCGGGCCATCCACGACAACCGAGGCCGGGGTGTACCCATGGTCCAGCGCAGCCGCATAAATCAAGGGCTTAAAGGCCGATCCTGGCTGACGCTTTGCTTGCGTCACACGATTGAACTGACTGTTGCGGAAATCATAACCACCAACCATCGCCTTGACCTGACCGGTAGTGAGATCAATGGCAATCAAGGCTCCTTCAGGACGGGGAACCTCGCCCTGCCCGCAGTGCTCTCGTTGGCATACGGTATCCACCCCCTCGCGTAAGGCTTTTTCCGCTGCACGCTGCAACTCAAGGTTCACCGTGGTGTAGACCTGGAGACCAAGTTGATACGTGGCCGTCCCGCCATAGCGCTTTTCCAGGAAGTGACGGACGTACTCAACGTAATAGGGAGCCAAGGAGAAATAAGAAGACGGGGGAGGAGGAGACAGCTTAATTGGTTCCTGCCAGGCATCCATCGCCTGGGCATACGAGACGAAATGCTCATCTACCATGCGTTCGAGGACATAGCGTTGGCGAATCTTTGCCTGCTCTAAATTCTTGAGTGGCGAGTAGCGGCTCGGGGCCGGCGGCAGACCAGCCAAGAGCGCCGTCTCAGCCAGCGAGAGATCTTCCACCGGTTTCCCGAAATATTCACGCGCTGCCGCTTCAACCCCGTACGCACCACTGCCCAGGTAAATTTCATTGAGATAGACTGAGAGGATATCTGATTTGCTCAGATGCCGCTCCAGTCGGAAGGCGAGGATGATCTCCTGCACTTTCCGCCGGTAGCTTTTCTCACGGGTCAGCAGGAGAGATCTCACCACTTGTTGGGTAATAGTACTGCCGCCTTGCGTCGTATGCCCCGCATTCCAATTAGAGACAAAGGCGCGCGTGACCGCCAGCGGATTGACCCCCCAATGACTGTAGAATTCCGCATCCTCAGCCGCGAGAAACGCCTGTTGGACCAATGCCGGGACGCGGTTGAAAGGCAGAGGATAACGCTTCTCGAGATAAAATTCACCGATCAGGGTACCATCATCAGCATAGATACGGGTCGCCGCAGGAGCCAGGTAATGCGCTAAACGTTCGACCGAGGGCAACTCAATAGTCAAGTCGCGATAGAATACCCACATCATCCCCACGGTACTGAGGATGAAGAGCACCGTGATGACACGAAACAGGAGACGGACAGGATGCCCCTCACGTTTGCGGTAGCGGTAGGTCAGAGGATAGCGGGCTTTGTTGGCCATGTAGAGGGGCTTATTGTACTCTCTCTCTGGGCTCTATCCAAGAGCGCCACTCTATCCAAGAGCGCCAGAGGAGAGTCTTTCTGCCCGCGAGGATATTACTGGGCATGCTCGTGTAAGAAACCGCCGAGGATGCGATTGAACTCCTCCGCCCGCTCGAAGTATACCGAATGGCCGGCCCCCGGTACTTGCACGAAGCGTGCCTGCGGAATCTGCGCCGCCACGCTGGCCATCGCCTGTGGTGGGGTAAGCACATCTTCCTCGCCTACCAAGAGCAGGGTGGGGATCTTGCGCTCGACAATCGGTCCAATGTCATACTTGAGCCCGAGCAGGAGGGGAACCAGATTCGGCGTGACGTGGCTGTTCAGCGTCGAGATCTGTTGATAGAGGAAGCAGAGAGTCGGATTGCGTTCGGGAAACTTGCTGGAGTAGGCATTTTGCAGAACTTGCGCAAGGCTGCCTCTGGAGCGTTCCTGGGTGGCGGCATGCGCCTTGGTTACTTCAGGCGTCTCAACCCCAGCCGTCGTATCACATAAAATCAGCGCACTGGTGCGCTCAGGATGGGCTGCCGCAAACCCACACACGGTCCACCCACCCATTGACTGTCCAGCCACCGCCGCCTTTTTCACCTCCAGATGATCAAGCAGCGCGGTCAAGTCTTGCACGAAGGCCTGAGGACCTGGACCGTTAGGTGCGTCAAGCGATTGACCGAAACTGCGATGGTCAAAGGTAATAACTTTGTACATTTTCGACAGCTCTGGCACCTGTTGCCACCAACTCAGGTGACTTCCCCCACCCCCATGGGCGAGCACCAGCGCCGGGCCGTTGCCATGAGCCTCATAGTATAGGTCAATGCCGTTGATCTTGACAAAAGGCATGGGTTCCTCCTTGTTTTTCAGCTAACAGCTTGTCTTTCAGCCATAATTTCCGCGTGGGACGCGACCACTCGTTCGGCCTTGAGCTGTGCGAGGTGTTCAGCAGAGTAGCCAAGCAAGCGCCGCAACACGGTATCGGTCTGCTCCCCTAACAGCGGACCTGGCGCTGCCACATAGCCGGGAGTGGCAGAGAGCTTGACCGGCGTGCCGTCCAACACTACCTCGTCCCCTTCCGGCGTGTTCACCTGCGCCCAATAACCACGCAGGCGTAGCTGCGGGTCGCGGTCGAGGTCTTCGCCATTAGCCACTACCCCGGCGGCAATTCCGGCTGGTTGTAACCGCCGCATAACTTCTTCAGGTGTATGTTGTTGCGTCCACTCCTCCACATAGCGGTCCAAGGCATCTTGGTGTTCAAGCCGGCTGGCAAGCGTCGTAAACCGTGCCTCTCTCGTCCAGGTCGGATTTCCTAGCACGCGGCAAAACGCCTGCCACTCGCTTTCGCTAAAGATAGTGATCACGCACCAGCGGTCAATCCCGGCACAGCGATAAACGCCATGCGGCGCGGCTGGTGCTTCCTGCGAGCGGTTGCCGAAAGGAGCGAGGGTGGCGTTATTCACCAGAACATCGAGCAGCGCCGGACCAACGACACTCGAGATTGTCTCAAATTGTGAAAGATCGACAAACTGCCCCTGGCCGCTACGCTTGCGATGCCAGAGGGCCATCAGCACAGCAAGCGCGCCACTATAGCCGCCCGACATATCCGCATAAGAGTAACCCCAGCCTGCCGGCCCCTTCCCGGGATGTCGCATGAGAAGCGTATAACCGGAGAGCGCTTGCAGCGTGGGACCATAACTGACGTAGTCCTTCTGCGGGCCGGTATGACCAAAGCCAGACATACTGACAGCGATAATGTCGGGCTTGAGCTGTCGGATACTTTCGTAGTCCATGCCCCAGTTGTGCATGACGCGCGCACTGAAGTTGTCGATCACGACGTCAGAAACCGCGACCAATTGGCGAGCGATTTCCCGACCGCGCGGATCGGCCATGTTGATGACCGTACTTTCCTTGCCACGAAACAGGTTCCCGGTGAACCCACCACGGCGGCTGCCCAGGTCGAGCGAGTCACGCCGCTCGATCTTGATGACCTCTGCTCCTTGGTCGGCCAAGATGCGGGTCGCTACAGGGCCGGCCACAACCCAGGTGAAGTCCAGAATACGGATACCTGCGAGTGCTCGCCGCCTGCCCTGCTCCATTTACACTTTCTCCCCGGTCAGGTGCGCAGCGATCTCCTGATAGCGAGCGGCTGCCTGGGCGATAATCTCTGATGGCAGATGCGGAGCCGGTGGTCGGCGATCCCAGCCTAAGGAGATCAAATAGTTACGAATAATCTGCTTGTCATAGCTTTCCTGTGGGGCGCCAGGTTGGTAGACCTCCGCGCGCCAGAAACGCGAGGAGTCCGGAGTAAAGGCTTCGTCAATGAGTAGCAGTTGGCCGTCGCGCACACCAAACTCGAACTTCGTATCAGCCAAGAGGAATCCTTTGGTTTGCGCAAAGGTATGGGCGGCACGATACAGGGCCAAACTCAGCTCGCGGACCTGCGCGGCGAGAGGGGCGCCAACTAATCGCTCCACTTCGGCAAAGGGGATATTCTCGTCGTGGGTTCCCTCCGGAGCTTTGGTGGAGGGCGTGAAGATTGGTTCAGGCAACCGTTCACTTTCGCGGAGCCCTGGAGGCAGAGCAATTCCACAGACGCTCCTAGTCGCCCGATACTCCTGCCAGCCCGAGCCAGCCAAATAACCCCGCACGATGCACTCAACCGGTAGCGGCTGAGCCTTCTTGACCAACATGGCGCGCCCGGTCAGCATTTCCCGGTATGGCTGGCAGGCAGAAGGAAAATCAGCCACTGCGACCGATATGAGATGATTAGGCACTAGATGTGCGAGATAGTTGAACCAGAAGCGGGAGACCTGGGTGAGCACGCGCCCTTTTCCCGGGATGCCGTCGGGTAACACCACATCAAAGGCCGAGACCCGGTCAGTAGCCACGATGAGTAAATGCTCTTTGGTCTCATAGATATCTCTGACCTTCCCGCGTCGTGGTGGTGGTAACCCTTCGATATTGGTGGACAGGACAACCGTCTCGTTCATGCCGACAATCTCCTTATATCCGGCTCTTATATCACTCCAGCACTAGCCAACTCCAGGACCCGCTGCTCGCTCATACCCAGTTCCTGCCTATACACCTCCTCATTATGCTCGCCCAACAATGGCGGACGGCGGGAGATCCGCCAGGGAGTAGCAGTGAAGAAAAACGGGCCGCCAGGATAACGGAACGTCCGTCCTAATTCAGGATGCTCGACCGGAGAGAAAAAGCCGCGCGCGTTCAGTTGCGGATCTTCAGCGAGAGCCTCAAGCGGACGGACCATAGCGTAAGGAATGCGGCGGAGTTGCGCGCCCTCCATTAACTCGGCCACACTATAATCGGTGGCCCATTCGTCGAGCACTTCAAACAGGTGCTCAGCATGGTCGCGGCGGTACATCTGATCTTCCCACTGCGGCTCGCCTAGATCCTGCTCCTTGCCATCGCCTTTGACCCACTCAACCAGTGAGGTCCAGTCACCGAGGGTGCAGTGCATCACATAACCGTCGCGACAGCGGGCGACACGAAAATAACGACTCCAGTGCAGACTGCCCTGTCGAGTCTGGACTCCCATTCCTTGATGGTAGAATGGAGCGACGTGTTCGACCGCAGCAGTCGCGGCCTCCTGAATGCTGATGTCTACCCACTGCCCTTCGTCGAGCGTATCGCGTGCCCAGAGAGCGGACATCGTCCCAATGGCGGCGAAGAATGACGCGCTATGGTAGGCCTGTAAACCCAAAGCGCTCAGAGGTGGGTCATCGGCAGCGCCATTTGTATAGATCATGCCTCCGAGAGCCTCGGCGATGATGTCGGAACTGTGATAGTCCCGATAGGGTCCAGTCTGACCAAAAGGCGAGATCGAGGTCAACACCAGCTTAGGATTCAGACGTTTCAGCTCGTCATAGCCGAGTCCGAGGCTCGCTAACGTACCAGGTGCAAAAGACTCGATCACGACATCTGATTGAGCAGCAAGTTGTGTGAAGATTTCTCTCCCAGCGGGTTGGTGTATATCGAGGGTGATGCCGCGTTTACTGGTGTTGTAGAACCAGAACAACAGGCTACGGTCACGGTGTGGCGTACCGTCAAGAAAAGGTCCGATGGTCCGCATCGCGTCCCCACCCGGCGGCTCGATCTTGATGACATCCGCACCCATATCTCCTAGTAACTTCGCGCAGAGCGCACCTTTGAGGTCGGTGAGGTCGAGTACTCGCAGGTCTGAAAGGGCTGTCGGGGTTGTGTCGGTCATTCTTCCTCCTCGGGAAACATGCGGAAGCTTTGTTTTCTATTCTGTCGAAAGTATGATGTGAAATGGTATGAGTCAATTGTTGCGCTGCGAGAGGGGAGAGGTAGTGATCCCTGATAGCATCATGTCAATGGCGAAGCATTCATCATCACGAGTTACCTGAGCGATAAGAGCAAGGAAGGAGAAACGGTATGGCCCACATCCGCGTGATTCACGACCCAGTAGGGGAAACGCTGACCGTCTACTGGAAGGAGCCGTCAACGGAACAGGTCTGCGAGGAAACAGGGGAAGGAGTAATCTTGATCAAGGATCGCCGGACGGGTGAGGTCATTGGCTTTGAGCGGTTATACTACCGGCCGGACACCCAAGGGCAGGCCGTCACAGTAGAGACGATTGAAGCGACACCCTAGGGTCCTAAACCGAACGGCAAGAGATTCATACACTCATGCATCTGAGCCTGAATGCCGTAGCGTGCGCTATGCGCACGAAAATAGCGGCGTACAGGGAAGACGTGCGCACAGCGCACGCTACCCCGAGTGTACCAACCTCATGCATCTTGGTTTAGGGCGGTTCACTCCCGCTTTGGTTCGTGTAGCTCTACCTTTGCTATCATTTATGTTTTCTCTTTCACGCCAACTCGGCGAGCAGCGCCTTGGCCTCTTGCAGATCCGCTGTATCAAACCCCTCGGTGAACCAATTGTAGATCTCCGCCAGCATCTGCCGGGCTTGTTTTTTCTTGCCCTGCTGCTGCCACAGCCGGCTCAAGCTCATCACCGCTCGTAACTCTAACGACTTCGCCTGCTGCCGACGGGC
>JACQEL010000930.1 GCA_016200595.1 Deltaproteobacteria bacterium | reverse complement strand
TTTGGTGGGCTTCTGTTCCATGTTTTCGGTGAAGCCACCACCCTGAAGCATGAAGCCCGCAATCACGCGGTGAAAGATCGTACCGTCGTAGAACTTATCGTTGGCATAAGCCAGAAAGTTCTTCACCGATTCCGGTGCTTCTTTCTCGTACAATTCGACTTTGATGTCGCCCAGCGACGTGGATATGAGAACCACGGGGCCTCCTTTCGTGGGTTCGGGGCCGGCTTGCGAGCAGCCTGGCAAGGTTAAAAATAATGCAAGAAACAGTGTAAATAACCGAAGTACGCTTTGCATCCCTCTTTCCCTCTTCGCGTAAAGGTCAGTCGCGTTGTGGATACCGTGAGTCGTTTTAACCTAGGGCAGCCGTGAAAGGAAGGCCCTCGCTTCAGTCCGGCTGCGGGTTGATTTTTGCTGTCGCTCCTTCTACCATCGGAGGCCTTTGCCGCGGTTTTCATTTGAGCGAGGAGACAGACCGTTTTCTCAGTAGGCCGGGATAAGGCCGCAGGCCGTTCCCGGCGTTCCCGTCGATGCCGGAAACGCTCCGCTTATTCCGGCCTACCTTCTTTCTCTCTTCATTCAAGGGCAAACCGCTGTAGGTTGGTCCCTTTGGATGTTGGGATTACTCTTCAGTCGTTTTCCGTCACTATGGATACTCCGCAGATCTCGAATCAGCCGTTGGCAATTAGTATACGACGTTCCTCGTCCGCTCGGTTGCACCTGCCCGGCAGGTTTTCTGTCTTGCTGGTCGCTATGTTACTCTTGTTCGTTGTCCAGCCGTTCTTCGAGGGGCACTGGCTAGCAACCTCCCTCTTGAACATTTTTATGTCCGGGATTTTGTTAGCAAGCGTGTACGCCATCAGTAACACGAAACGGGATCTGTTCGTCGCGTGCATCTTGGCGTTTCCCGCGCTGTTGGGCCGATGGTTTTCGCACTTTGCCTCGCATCCGCTCATTTTTTTCGCCAGCTCTGTTCTCATTTTTCTCTTTCTGCTGTTTGCCGTCCAGATCATTCTGCGTCATGCGGTGAAGGCCCGGCGGGTAACCGCAGACACGATTAGTGCCGCCCTGTGTGCCTACTTGCTCATCGGTCTCATCTGGGCAATTCTGTATACCTTCATGGAGTTTCTGCACCCGGGATCTTTTACTCTGCCGCCGGGCCCCTCTTTTTCCACCACTGAAGACTGGCTCCTGTACTTTCACTTTCCACGTTTTGTCTACTACAGTTTTGTGACGTTGACCTCCACTGGTTTCGGGGACATTACCCCCTTGGCCGGTCCGGCGCGGTCGTTCTCGATGCTGGAAGCGATTATCGGCCAGTTTTACCTCGCCGTGCTGATTTCGCGGCTCGTGGGTTTGCACATTGTCCACTCGCTGGAGGAGAGGGCATCGTCTAAGTAACCCTCGGGTGTTGCTCCTGCGGGTTCAGCGACGGCTAAGGTAAATTTTCTAGATACTCAATCACCTCACTGGCTGGCACAACATCTCCGTATTTCGAGCCGATATCGAAGATATTGGCTTCGTGTGGTTCTTGCGCGCGGTCACCGACGGCTTCGAGAGGTACGATCGGGCGAAAGCCGTGCGCTAACGCATCCATGACTGTCGCACGCACACACCCACTCGTGGTGCAACCGGTCACGATCAGGGTATCCACCGCTTTCATGGTCAGGGTTGAAGCCAGGTAGGTGCCGAAGAAGCCGGACGCATATTTTTTGACGATCACCAGATCTTCGGGCTTGTGGTCGAGTCGCGGGTCGAGTTCAACTAACTCGCTGCCCAGGGTGAGCACCCGCAACGAGGGCGCCTTTTCTGGCCACAGCCCGGCATCATCCTGACGGTGCGGGTCATAGCCCACCACGGTAAAAATGACTGGCACGTTTTTCTTGCGCGCGGCGGCGATGATGCGATTAGTCGCAGCGACCTCCGCATCCAGATTCCCGGCGAGCGGTGAGCGTTCGGGCGCCGTGAAACCGAGTTGGAAATCAATGACGGCAACCGCCGGCCGTTTGCCGTAGCCAAGTTTATGGCCGAGCTGGGCGCGTTGATAAATAGCGTGCTTATCCTCGTGTTGTGGCATAGAACCTCCTGTCGGCGTCTATCGCGTCTATCGCGTCTATTGCGTCTATTGCGTCTATCGCGTCGGTTGCGTTTATTGCGTCGGTGGCGTTTTACTTAAATGTAGCGGGTTTTAGACTCTATGGACTCTTCTGTTTTCTCCTTACCAGCCCCTAACACCTAGCACCCAGCACCTTTTAGAGGCCGCGTGGCTTCACTACCTGTTCGACAAATTTTCCGGTCGGTGCCTGACCGACGATCTCACCATTCTCCATGACCAAAGCGCCGCGCAGGAAAGTCATCACCGGCATGCCTTTCACCTTCCGCCCCTCCCATAACGAATAGTCCGCGCGTGAGCGCAGGCGTGCCACTCCCAAAGTCGCTTCCTTTTCCGGATCAATGACCACGATGTCGGCATCAGCACCAAGGGTGAGTGCGCCTTTTTTGGGATAGAGCCCGTACAACTTGGCGGCATTCTCGGACAAGACTTTGGCAAGGGTTACCAGATCGATACGGCCTTTATTCACTCCTTCATCGAACAGTAAAGGCAGGGTATCAGCGACCTGCAGGTTAATCCCCACTCGACAATCCCAAAAATCCCCGGAGGTCTTGAATGAGGCTGAGTACGTCAGACTATCGGTCCCCACCACCGAAAGGGTACCTTCCTGGATGCCCTTCCATAAGCGTTCTTTGTCTTTGTCGAAGCGGATCGGCGGCTGGATCTTCGCCTTGCCACCCATTCCTTTGGCATCCATCTCTGGTGCAGTGGTATTGAGAAAACAAGCGACGGTCTCACCGATAATGCGTAACCCCTGACTGTGAAGGTGTTTCAAGGTTTCCACGGTGTGAGCGGCGCTGATATGCACGGGGTAAAGAGGCACACGGAACTGATTAGCGATGAGGCCATAGGTATAGACCTGTACGCTCTCCGCCCACTCTGGACTCGACTCGGCCCAGGCAGTGAGCTTATCGGCGCGACCCATCTGCCGCAGGCGGTCGATAAGGATGCCGCGCACGTAGGGGTCTTCAGCATGAATTTTAGCGAACGTCGGAGGCCCACAACGAGAAAATTGTTCGCAGGCTTGATGGAAAAAGGCTGGGGTAATGCCTTCAGGATTCATACCGAAGCCCTCGGCCTGCGCTCCAGCGTAGCCAGTAAAGAATTTGTAGGAGACCCCGCCTTTCTTGACCGTAGCCGGGATTGCTTGCACTTGGTCCAAGGTGTTGACCACACAGGTGACCTTGAAATCGCACCAAGAGTGATCGGTGCCGCAGCGGACCGCCCGTTCAAACAGGTCGAGCAAAGGATCCTTGCCGATCAGGGTAGTGGTGGCGATGGTGGTGACCCCACCAATCAGGCAATCTTTAGTGTCGTGGAGAAAATCCTCGACCATGGCATCGTCGCCGAAGCGGTCGGCAACCCCGAAGTGCACATGGGGATCGAAAGTCCCGGGGAAAATAATTTTGCCCTGTACATCGATCTCACGCTTCGCTTGGCCAAGCATGGCGTCAGCACCAACGACGACGATCTGTTCTCCGTCAATCGCTACTCCGCCCTGGATGACACCGGTTGGCGTGACCACGAGACCGTTCTTCAAAATGACATCGTGCGCCATATATTCTCCTTTGTCGCAAGATGAAAATCCCCGGGCGGAATTATCCTGCTGGAAGGGGGCAGATGTCAATGTGAATGGAGGCGTGTTTTCTTTTTGCTGCCTTGCCTGTGCTGACTCCAGGCTGGTATGGATAGCTGTGGAGAAGGGGGGAGGGGGATGCAAATTATTCGGACGGATAAGCAAAAGGACAACTTAGCCAAATTCTTTTGGGATATGGCGAAGGTGGCTTTCACTCTGTTGGTGCTTGGACCTTTTGCAAAGCCTGAAAGCATCAGTCTGTTCGGCCTTGTCATTGGCACGAGCATAGGAATTATCTTGGGTCTGTGGGGCTATATTCTCGATGGCATGGAGGTGCGTAAATGAACCCGTTTACCGCGGCATTTTCCGTACTTGCCGTTATTGCCCTTATTGGTCTTGTCATTATTGTTTTTGACAAAGGTCTGAAATGGCGGGATAGGCCATGACAGCCACTCCTCTAAATTGGATAAGTACGAGACCGGATAATGAGGATTGAGGCGCATCGCCTTCTCGATCAACCCGATAGCTTCTTCCGGCCGCTCGGCAAAGGCCAAAATTACTCCCAGCGTCACATAGCCGTCAGCATCGTTAGGATCGAGGGCGATAGCCTGAGCTGGAAGGGAAGAGGCTGCGTTGTCCTTAAAGCGGCGCCGCAGAATTATGCGCAAGCTTCAACTACTTTACACTGTAATGGATGACAAACAGCATATCGTCCACGGCATTCGCTTTAAGACGCATATGCCCGCCGTCTGGTGATGGTATTGTCTCTTTGAAATCTCCGGCGATCTCGTTGACATGGTCTGCCGTGATAACAAAGGACAGCTTCGTAGGCAGCGGCAGGACCACACTAAGCTGTGTATGTGGCATCCCTCCGAATACATTGGTGAGGCTCGCCAGTGAATTCTGCGGCCAGCTTACCTCACCGTCCGGGGTTA
>JACQEL010000929.1 GCA_016200595.1 Deltaproteobacteria bacterium | reverse complement strand
TTGTCTTTCCAGAGCTTCGATGCGATCTTCCAAGATTTTCAGCTGGGGACCCGAACCAACGCGCTCTTTAGCCAAGCGGTCAAGGCGATAACGGACCTCTTCGACATCCCCACGGACTTTGGCAATCTCACGTCGGGTGTCCTCTAGCGAGGCCTTGGTATCGGCCATCTGCGCGCGCAACGATTCGCGCGCCTGTTGCTCCGCCTGAATATCCGTTTGGGTGGCACAGCCACTGGCCCACACCATGGACCCAAGGGCGACGAACGTGACTACAAAGAGATTACTCACTGGTCAGTCAATATCACCGCCACGGATCAGCGGGTCAGTAGCTGAAAATGCGCTCGCCGATTTTGCTCCCAACAACTCTCGGTTTCCTCGCGGCATGAGGGAAGTTCTTCGCCATAGCTGATCGTTGAGAGCCGTTCAGGCGAGATCCCGAGCGAGGCCAGGTAGTCGCGCGCCGCCTTCGCTCGTTTGGCGCCCAAAGCTAAATTGTACTCAGCGGTGCCCCGGTCGTCACAGTGCCCTTCGATCTCGATTTTGGCCTGAGAGTTATTCCTTAACCAATCGCTGTTCGTCCGTAAGGTCTCTCGTGCCTCAGAGGACAACTCAAAGGAGTCGTAAGCGAAGTGAATATCTTGCAGGGGACCGCCTTCCTCGCCAGGGCCATGCTCAATATGCTCTCTCGTGGTGTCTCCTGGAGGGGGGAGGTTTGTCTCTCCCCTTTCACCTGGACCAAGGCCGCCACCAGGACCGCCGACTTCACTCGGAGGCGGAGTTTTCTTCGGACAACCACTGATGAATACCGTGACCAACAGGACACAGCCAAGCCGCCAATACCACCCTCTTGCACACCGCATTTTTCTTGCGTTTCCTTCCTTCACGCGCCGCCTTATTCTAGGCGCGATGACCAGGCTGGACTAGTATCATCTCCCCCCCCACCAGTCAATTGTTTGACGCTGCGCCCATCCTTGCTAGCAACATACAACCGCCGTCTCTGGCTAAACACCAGATAGCGTCCATCTGGAGCCCAGGACGGGTCCTCACCGGCGGTAACCTCGCTCGGATCTCCACCCTCGGGGCTAATCGTCATAATCCGGAAGCCGCCGGACCGGGTGGTGTAGGCAATGAGGTCTCCCTTGGGCGACCACGCTGGTGAGGTATTGTAATCTCCTCTGAAGGTCAGCCGCCGGCTGCGGCCGGAGTTGACATTCATCACATAGATCTGCGGGTTGCCGCTGCGACTAGAGCAGAAGGCGATCTCGCGACCGTCGGGAGACCAGGTAGGGGAAATATCGATGTCTGGATTTTCGGTCAGGCGCTGAATCAGCCGTCCTTCTGGAGAGAGCAAAAACAGGTCGGAATTTCCCTGTTGTTCCAGACTAACGGCAATCGTCGTCCCATCCGGGGACCACTGACTCCTGTAGCCGACCACTGGATACAGACGGCTGTCTCGTCCACTGAGTAAGTCACGAAGGTAGGGATAGGGTCCACCCTGCTTGTAGGAGAAATAGGTGAGAACATTGGCCGCGGGATTCCAACTTGGTCCGAGACTCAACGTACGATCCTTGGTGATCTGTGTCACTTCTGTACCGGTCAGATCGGTGACATAGATTTCCTTGGCACGGCCACCGGCACGAGTGGAGACAAACGCAATCTGTGAGTTAAATGGTCCTAGCTCTCCAGTGATGAAAAGCATGATCTGGTCGGCAAAACGATGAGCCATGCGCCGGAGATCTTTTCTCTCCCCGCGGTAGCGTTTGCCGCCGAGCTGCTTGCGTTGGGCGACATCAAACAAGCGCACTTCGACCGTTAAAGTATCGCCGTCGAGGGAAAATCCACCCTTCACCAAGGCCAGAGCGCCGAGTAACGACCAGTTGGGGAAGTTAATCTGTTCGGGTGCTAATGGATCCGGTCCTTCGATATAGGCTCCGCGGTCGATGACTTTGAAATACCCCGAAATATCTAGGTCACGAGCGATGACATCAGCAAAGATCTCTCCAGCTCGCTGGTCTTCTCCAGCGAGGTTTTTAAGCGGCGAAATAGCGATAGGAATCCCGGCGCCACCTGGTTCAGGAACTTCGAGTTTGATCTGAGCGCCAGCTAAAGAGGGAACGCCCAGCAGTGCCACCAACCCGAGAAGTATCCGCCACCCCACCTTCCTCTCACCGCCACCGTATTTGCTCATGAGGTTAGTTCGTGTGCTCCTCTCCGCCAAAAATGACCTCGACTTTCTGCGTGGCAAACTCTTGTTGATACGCCTGCGGAGGTGGGGGCAAAGGGTTGGCTTTATTAACCGCACGCACAACTGAGTCATCAAAAGCGCGATCGCCTGAGTGTTTCACCAGTTCGATCGCCACTACCTCGCCATCCGGCTGCACGCCAAAACGAACGGTAGCCGTCAATCCTGGTTTTTTCTCAGCGACGATCCAGCTCTCTTTCACGCGTCGTTTCACTTGTTCAGTATACATAATAAATTCGAGACCTCGCACGATCCCGCCGCCACCTGGGCCTGGAGCCCCACCGAGAGTAGTGGGGCCAGAGCCATTACCCGGCGAACCGCTGCCGGATGGGCCTGTGCCGCTGGGTTGAGCGCCAGGAGGGTCTTTCTCTTTGGTTTGTACTTTCCCTTTGATCTTCTCAATGGCGCTGGCAATCTGTTTTTCCCGTTCTTCATCTGACGGCGGAACGGGTTCGGCTTTTGCCGGTTGCGGTTTTTTCTCTTCCGGTTTCGTTACCGCTTGCTGAGGCTGCGGTTTAATTTCGGGTTTTTTCTCTTCCGTCTTGGCCTTTTCGGGGTTAGGTGGCGGTTTCTCCGCTGGTTTTTCTTTGTCTGGGAGTTTCACCGTCTCTTTTTCTTTCGGTGGTGGCGGGACCTTAGGCTCGTCTTTCTTTACCACCGGCGGCGGTTCTTTCGCCTCTTTTGGCTGTGGTGGTTGCACGACTTTAGGTGCTTCGTTTTTTGCAGCTGGGGGCTCTTTCACTACTGGTGCAGGCTTTTCTCCTCCCAATTCCTGAGAAGGTTTACCGGCCGGGGGAAGACTCGTTCCGAGCGCGGCAGGATCAACTAGTGCAACTGTGTAGGTAACCGGCGGGGGTTGACCGAACCGATTACGTGTAGCCGTGATGATGATGGCGGTAATCACCAACAGGTGCAGTATCGCAGAGCAGGCAACCATGCGGCTGAGACGATTATCATCTGGCCGCTCTCTGCTGTCGTACGGCTCCTGCGAGGTCATCGTTCGTCCTTGAGTGGCTCGGTTACCATCCCGAGCTTTCTCACCCCAGCATTCCGTACGGCGGCCATGACCTCGACCACTTTGCCATAGGCCACATTTTTGTCCGCTCGCAGGTAGACCTCACGGTCAGGCCGAACCTGTAGGACCGCGGTCAGTTTCTTTTGCAGTTCCTCAACCTTGAGCGGACTATCGTTGAGTTGCACCTTTCCTTCACGCGTCACCGTCACTACCAACTGCTCGTCCTTTCCCTCTAAAGGACCGGTGGCGACTTGTGGAAGATCGATGTTCACTCCTTGTTGCAGAATAGGTGCGGTGACCATGAAGATGATCAACAGCACCAGCATGACATCAACAAAAGGGGTGATGTTGATCTGTGAGATACTGTCGTTGCTCTCTTGCTCAAAAGCCATGGGGCAACTCTATGAAGCGACAAACATGTTCTTTTAGAGAAAGTGACGTTCGGCGATATTAAGAAATTCGGCGGAAAAGTTTTCCATCTCGGCGGAGAGCACCCGCACCTGGCGACTAAAATAGTTGAATGCCATCACCGAGGGAATAGCGGCCGCCAGCCCGATGGCAGTGGCGATCAGTGCCTCGGCAATACCAGGCGCCACCGCCTGAATACTGGATGACTGGGTGTGGCTCAAGCCCCGAAAAGCATCCATGATTCCCCATACTGTACCGAACAGCCCGACAAATGGTGCGGTACTGGCGGTCGTGGCCAGGAAGGTGAGGGCTCGCTCCAAGTGAGTGATCTGTTGCCGCATGGCGCGGCGCATGGCCCGTTCGACATTCTCGATGCCGCCCTCTTCAGTGCTGAACTCACCTTCCCCAGGATTGGGTTGTTTGCGCAAGCGGGTGAGGCGCATTAATTCCTGGTAACCCGCCCGGAAGACTTGCGCGACCGGGCTGGCTGGCATCTCGAGGCTAGCCGTATGAATCGCCGAGAGGTTTTTAGTTTCCCAAAAGACCACGGTAAATCGTTCAGATTCATTGCGCGCCTGACGGATCTGACGGAACTTGTAGAGCACGATCCCCCAGCTGATGACTGAAAAACTCAAGAGTAAATAGAGCACACTCTGGACTACCAAGCCAGAGTTGGTGACCATATCCACGACACTGTCCTGCCGGAGAGGAGTCTCCAACTGGACAGCCATACGCCAGAAGAAGTATGTCATAGAATTGATGCCACATCATCCGCCGCTATCAACCACCCTGCGACACTCAGAATAAATCGGTACACGCAAACCACATACCGTGGTGCTGAGCCTGTCAACCCACAGGAGAGATACTGTCAGCAGCCTGTTGGTAAAGTACTATGAGGAAGTACAGCGAGTCAATTCACTCCCTGCCTTCGGGTGCATAACAATTTTCTGGCAATTCAATCAGAGTTTCCTGCTAACCCGCCGTTCACCCTTCGACAGGCTCAGGGCGAACGGGGCTGGGGATTAAATGCGTTGTTAAGTTTCCGTTCGTGCTGAGCTTGTCGAAGCACGAACACCGCACGGTACGAACCGAGCCAAGATTTTGTTATGCACTCCCTCGCCTTCCCTTGACTGATAGAAGCCAATCATCAAAGATAATGAAATCTTTCCGGGGCGAGGAAACTATGGCTATGCGTGTTGGGATCAATGGATTCGGTCGGATCGGCCGCAACCTTCTCCGTGCCTGTCTTAATGAGCCAGGTCTGGATTTCGTTGCTATCAATGACATTACCGATGCGGCAACGCTAGCCCATCTGCTGCGCTATGACTCCGTGCATGGGCGCTTGGCGGCTGAAGTCAAGGCGGAAAAAGACGCTTTGTTCGTGAATGGCAAGAGAATCCAGGTCTTGCAGGAGCGTGATCCTGGGAAACTTCCCTGGAAGAATCTAGGAGTAGACCTGGCCTTAGAGTGCAGCGGTCTGTTTACTGACCGCGATAAAGCGGCTTTGCATCTCTCTGCCGGTGCTAAGAAAGTGCTCATTTCCGCACCAGCAAAGGGGGCGGATCTTACGGTCTGTTACGGGGTGAACCACGCTTCCTATGACCCCGCCAAGCATCACCTCATCTCCAATGCGTCGTGCACGACGAACTGCTTAGCGCCAGTGGCTAAGGTGCTGCACGAAACCTTCGGGATCAAGCGTGGATTGATGACTACTGTGCATGCCTACACCAACGACCAGCGCATTTTGGATTTGCCGCATTCGGATATTCGCCGCGCTCGAGCTGCGGCACTGTCGATCATCCCTACGACTACAGGAGCCGCCCGCGCGGTAGGTGAAGTCCTGCCGCAACTCAAAGGCAAACTCGACGGTTGGTCCATGCGCGTGCCCACCGCCAATGTATCGATTGTGGATCTCGTGGCTGAATTGGAGAAACCGGCAACCGAGGCGACGCTCAATGATGCCATGCGCGCCGCGGCTGCGGGCCCGCTCAAGGGTATACTTTACTATTGTGATGAGGAACTTGTGTCGGTTGATTTCAACGGCAGCCCTTACTCCTCGATCTTCGATTCAGCCCTGACCAAGGTGATGGATCAGAACTTTGTGAAAGTCTTCTCCTGGTACGATAACGAGTGGGGCTTCTCCAATCGCATGCGCGATGTGGCATTGTACATTGGCGGAAAGCTGAGCTGAGCCATGGCAGTACGCCGTCCCTTGATCGCTGGCAACTGGAAAATGTACTGTACCCGGCCCGCAGCCGAGCAGTTGCTTACGGCCCTTAAGGTACAGATTTCGGGTCTTACCGACCGTGAAGTGGTCGTCGCCCCGCCGTTCACGGCTCTAGAGACTGCGGCCCGCGTGCTGGCTGGGTCATCGATCCGCTTGGCTGCGCAGAACCTGCACTGGGAGCCACAAGGGGCGTTTACCGGTGAGGTGTCTGGTCCGATGCTCAAGGAACTGGGCTGCTCCTACGTCATTATCGGTCACTCTGAGCGGCGTCAGTATTGTGCTGAAATTGATGAGCAAGTTGCCCGCAAAGTGAAAGCCGCCCAGCGTGACGGTCTGGTCCCCATCCTGTGTGTGGGCGAGACCCTCGAAGAGCGCGAGCGGGGAGATATGTTAACCGTGATCAGGCGCCAGACTCAGGGGGGGCTCCAAGGACAGGAGAAGGCGGCGATTGCTGCCTTGGTCATCGCTTATGAGCCAGTGTGGGCGATCGGTACTGGTCGTACCGCCACTCCCGACCAGGCCCAAGAAGTGCATGCTGCCATCCGGGCAACCCTGGCTGCAATCACCGACCAAGACACGGCCGACGCCGTGCGCATTCTTTACGGTGGGAGTGTTAAGGCTGATAATGTGGACGGCCTCATGGCGCAGGCCGATATTGATGGGGCTTTGGTCGGCGGAGCAAGCTTGCAGGTCGAGTCGTTTGCTCGAATTGTTCAATTCCGTTAGAATCTCCCCCTATGTTGTACACTCTGCTGATAATTATTCATGTGATTTCTTGCATTTTTCTCGTTACCGTCGTGCTGCTCCAGCAAGGTAAAGGCGCAGATGTGGGCGCTGTGTTTGGCGGATCGAGCCAGACGCTCTTTGGTAGCTCAGGCGCTGGCAACTTTCTGACCAAGCTCACCAGTGCAACGGCCATCATCTTTATGCTCACTTCGCTTAGTCTGACCTATGGCGCAGCCAAGCGAACGTCGCGAAGTATTTTCGATAGCGCACCAAAGACTGCGCCCGCTCCGGCCCCTGCGGAAGAGGCGCCTGCTGCGCAACCAAGCGCAAGTACCGAGAGTCAGGGAACCGCGGCGGCACCAACGGCTGGGTCTGCTCAGTCGGCCCCAACCGTGACACCCCCTGCAAGTGGGCCTGCTCAGACCGATCCAGCAGCCACGGCACCGACTTCACCAGGCCCTGGCCAAGCTTCTCCCTCAGCCTCGGCGGGGCCAGCGACCAAGTGAACATTTTCTGTCCCAAGGCTTTTTACGCTCCATAGTTTTTCCGAGGGCAGCCATATAAGGGCACTGGGGTCAAGTTAAGGTATTTAATCTCCCCTTTGCGCCTACCTCCCCTCTCCCCTCGTGGGAGAGGGCTAGGGTGAGGGGGCCGATGGCCGCACTCCTGCCCTCACACCCCCTCATCCTGACCTTCTCCCACCAGGGGAGAAGGGACCTGCAGGCCCAGCGTCAGAGGGAAAGGTTGACACTAATGCATATCAGGGTTGCTCCTACACCCATCTGCGTTCTCCTGACTCCACCTCTGGAGCCTGAACTTACCTTGAGCTTGACTAGACTCTGGACTGTTGACTCTAGACTCGCCTCGCCGGCGCGCAATCCCTCGTTGACCCTCTGTAGCCTCACCGTTACACTACTGCGACTGTGAGAAAGGACCCTAATGAACGAACGCACCTTATCGATTGTGAAACCCGATGCGGTAAAGAAAAATGCCATTGGTGACATCCTGCGCCGTTTTGAAAGCGCGGGTCTGAAGATTGTTGCGGCGAAAATGATTTTCCTGAGTAAGGCTGAGGCGCAAGGATTCTACGCCGTCCATAAGGAACGACCGTTCTTTGATAGCCTGACGACGTTCATGTCATCCGGGCCGATTCTGGTTTCGGTGCTCGAAGGCGAAGATGCGATTCAGACCAACCGCCGCATTCTGGGGGCGACGGATCCGGTGAAAGCCGACGCTGGCACGATTCGCCGTGACTGGGGTACGGACGTAGAAAAGAATGCGGTACACGGATCGGACGGGCCTGACACCGCCCGCTGGGAAATTGCCTATTTTTTCAGTGAGCTGGAGATCCAGACGCGATAAAACGTAAAGCGTAAAACGTAAGAAGAAGTTAGAAATACTACTTGTCACTCACTACATCGTATTCTTGATTACGCCTTACGTTTTACACTTTAGTCTTAATTACGCTTTACGTTTTAACGTCATGGACATTAAAGAATTTACCAAAGTTGAGCTTGAAGCCTGGTTCCTCGGCAAAGGCGAAAAACCTTTTCGCGCCAGACAGGCACTGCAGTGGCTCTATCAACGTGGCGCAGAGACGTTTGCCGCCATGACTGATCTGCCGAGTACGTTGCGTACGATGCTCAGCCAAGAGTTCTCTATTGGTCGCCTGATCTGTTTGCATCTTTCTCCCGCCAATGATGGGACGCAGAAATTCCTCTTTGCCCTGGCTGACCATCGTCAGATCGAGAGTGTGCTCATTCCGGCTGACGGTCGCCTCACGCTCTGTATTTCTTCTCAGGTTGGCTGTGCCATGGGCTGCCGTTTTTGCGCGACCGCGCAGGTACGGCCGGTGCGTGATCTCACCGCTGGCGAAATTGTCAGTCAAGTCTGGGAAGTGCAGCGTCTGCTTCCGCCCGGGGAACGCCTGACAAACTTGGTCTTTATGGGGATGGGCGAGCCGCTGGCGAACTATGAACAATTGGTGAAAACACTAACGATCATCACCGCGGAATGGGGGCTCAATTTCTCGCCGCGGCGAGTGACGGTCTCGACCGTTGGTCTCGTGCCGCAAATGCGCCAGTTGCTCGAAGAGACGAATGTTAACCTGACCGTGTCGCTGACTGCGACCACAGATCAGTTGCGTGACGAACTCATGCCAGTGAATCGTCGCTATCCCCTCAAGCAACTCCTGGATACCTGCCGCACCTTGCCGATAGCTCCGCGTAAACGGATCACCTTTGCCTACATCATGCTGAGAGGGGTTAACGATGGCGACGATGATGCCCAGAGATTGGTCAAACTCCTGCATGGGATGCGGTCAAAAGTCAATTTGATCCCGTTTAACCCGTTTCCTGATTCGCCGTTTCTGCCCACGCCACGGCCACAGGTCGAGCGCTTCCGTCAATACCTGCTAGACAGGGGCGTCCATGCCACGGTGCGCGAGAGCCGTGGTCAAGATGTGCTGGCGGCCTGTGGTCAACTCGCCGCAGGGCTTAAGGGTAGCGTGCAACAGCCGATACAAGCTGCGTGAAGAGAATGGGGACTGAGAGAAAGAGCAGTAAGAGTACGTGGCCAGTGGCGCAGCCAGGCCGAAGCTGTGTCTCCACGGCGACAAGAAGGGTTAGATAATGACCACAGTTGGTGTCATTGGCGGCAGCGGTCTCTACCAGATGGCAGGGGTCGAACGAGGTGAGTGGGTTACCGTTACGACCCCTTTTGGTGCGCCCTCGGATGCCTATTTTGTGGGTGAAATGAATGGGATACGAGTGGTCTTCCTCCCACGACATGGGCGCGGGCACCGCATTTTACCCTCGGAACTAAACTTCCGCGCCAATATCTACGGCCTCAAGGAACTGGGCGTGGAGTGGCTCATTGCCGTGAGTGCGGTGGGTAGCCTGAAAAAGGAAATTGCTCCTGGCCAGATCGTCATCCCTGATCAGTTCATCGACCGTACGCGCGGACGGATTAGTACCTTCTTTGGCAGGGGCATCGTCGCTCACGTCTCATTTGCGGATCCTATGTGCGGCAAGCTGACAGCGCTGCTGGCTACCGTCGGGCGCGAGAGCGGCGCCACGATCCATGCCGGTGGCACCTACGTCTGTATGGAGGGACCGCAGTTTTCCACCCGTGCCGAGTCATTCCTCTACCGGAGTTGGGGAGCGGATGTCATTGGCATGACGAATTTGCAAGAGGCGAAGCTAGCCCGGGAAGCCGAGATATGCTTTGCCACGCTCGCTTTGGCGACCGATTATGATTGTTGGAATACCGAGGCTGGGGATGTGGTCATTGAAGATGTCCTGGCGATTCTGAGCAAGAATGTAGCGACTGCGCAGCGTATCATTGGTCGGGCAATAAAGCGGCTGCCGGCCGAACGAGCCTGTCCCTGTGCTCAGGCGCTGAAGGATGCAATTATTACTGACCGAAGCATGATTCCCGCCGCGATTAAGCAAGAACTCGGAATACTTGTCGGGAAATATCTGGGTACGTGAGAGAAGGGAAGGGTGGAATGAGCATTCTGGTCGTCGGCTCAGTGGCCTTTGATACGATTGAGACTCCTTATGGCCGCGCTGAAGAAGTGCTGGGGGGGTCGGCTGCCTACTTTGCCGTGGCAGCGCGTTATTTCGCACCGGTGAAGCTGGTCGCGGTCGTGGGCGAAGACTTTCCCGCGCACGAGCGCGCGTTTCTCGCTTCACGTGATATTGACTTGAGCGGGTTAACGGTCAGCCAGGGACGAACCTTCCGCTGGACTGGGCGGTATCATGAAGACATGAATATTCGTGATACTCTAGATCTCCAGTTGAATGTCTTCTCAGATTTCTCACCGGAGTTACCAGCCAATTTTCGCGACGCTCCCTTTGTCTTTCTGGCGAACATCAACCCTGGCCTGCAAGGTGGGGTGCTCGATCAACTCACTCACCCCCGCCTCATTGCCTGTGACACCATCAGCCACTGGATCGAAGGCGCGCGGCCGGAGTTGGAAGCCTTGCTGAAGAAAGTCGATATGCTGATTATCAACGACGAAGAAGCACGCCTCCTCAGCGGCGAGCGCAACGTGGTGCGCGCCGCGCGCAAGATTCTTGACGCTGGACCGCGCATGTTACTGGTTAAGCGTGGTGAATATGGCGTGCTGCTCTTCTCTCCGAATTCGATTTTTGCCGTGCCGGCCTATCCTCTGGAAGAAGTGTTTGATCCGACCGGCGCTGGCGACTCCTTTGCCGGCGGCTTTCTCGGCTATCTCGCGCAGTCGGGGGATCTGTCC
>JACQEL010000928.1 GCA_016200595.1 Deltaproteobacteria bacterium | reverse complement strand
CACGCCGGCAAACTCCTGGCGCTGTGGGAGGCCGGTCCACCGCACGAGCTTGATCCCCATACACTCGACACTATTGGTCCCTATGACTTTGGCGGGAAACTGCTCGGTCCTATGACCGCTCATCCCAAGATCGATCCCGGGACTGGCGAGCTGCTGTTCTTTGGCTACAGCCCGTTTCCGCCCTACCTACGTTACTATGTGGCCTCCGCCGACGGCAAGATAACCCGGAGTGAAGAGATCGACGTCCCAGTGCCGACGATGATGCACGACTTCATTACCACGCGAGAGCACGTCATTTTTCCGGTCTTCCCGGCGACGTTTCGCTTCGAGAACTTCGCCTCGGGCTCCCCGATTCGCTGGGAGCCCGAACTTGGCACTAAGATTGGCGTCATGCCGCGTAACGGCGGGAATGCCGAGGTCCGGTGGTTTGATATCGATCCCTGCTATGTGTTTCACCCGATGAACGCCTATACCGAGAACGGTAAGGTGATTGCCGACGTGTGTCGCTTTGATCGGCTCCCGCTCTTCGATGGGACTGGCATTGGTGAGAATGGACCAGTAGCGCGGCTCACGCGCTGGACACTTGATTTAACCGGGGGTGTGGTCAAACAGGAACAACTCGACGAGAGCCCGACAGAATTCCCACGTCTGGATGAACGCTACGCTGGCCTGCGATATCGCTACGGGTACACCGGTGGACGGGCCGGTTCGCCTGCCGATGCTGGCTTCTTCAATGCGATCTTCTGTTATGACCACAAGGCAGACAAACGGAAGATGCACGATCTTGGGCCCACGAGCTTTACTTCTGAACCCATTTTCGTACCGCGCTCGCCACAGGCCGCGGAAGGGGAGGGGTTTCTGTTGGCGGTCGTCTACCGCCGTGAAGAGCGGCGCAGCGATCTCCTCATCCTCGACGCGGAAAACCTTGCAGACCAGCCGCTCGCGACCATCAAGTTGCCGCATCGCGTGCCCTACGGCTTCCACGGGAATTGGGGGCAGGGGCTGTAAGAATAGTCACGCCTGCACGCGCTGTGAGAGTTCCCTCTCACTTGAGGGGCTGACTACACGACACTTTTCAGCGCGGGTGCAGGAAATCAGGTTCCCTCTCCCTTGATGGGAGAGGGCTAGGGAGAGGGTGTCTCCTGACCACAGGCCTTGAGAATCACTTCGGTCACGGCCTCCAGGTGCTTGAGCACCTCGTGGTTCCAAAACCTCAGCACCCGAAACCCCTGAGCCTCTAACCAGGCACTCCGTTGTCCATCATAGACCACCCGCTCGCTGTGTTGGCCTCCATCCAGTTCCACAATCACCTGTTTGTCAAAGCAGACGAAGTCTACGATGTACTACCCAACAGGCTGTTGTCTGCGAAACTTGTAGCCAACCAACTGGTGCGCACGCAGCCTCTGCCATAAGGCACGTTCAGCGTCTGTGGAGTTTTTTCTCAATTCCTTAGCTTTGGCGACGTTCATGCGGAGGCCCCCTCCCTCTAACTCCCTCCCACAAGGGGAGGGAGGAAAAAAGTCGCCCTTCTCCCCGATGCCTAACCTGTCGTGTAGAAAGCCCCGCGTAGGAGAGAGAAAAAAGCCCGCCTACGATTCGCGTTCTTTCCGTCGCGCTCGGAAGCTGAGCTTGATCGGCGTCCCTACTAACCCGAACGTCTCACGTAGCTGGTTCTCTAGATATCTGGTATACGACGCCGGAATCCCGTCGGGCGCGCCGGTGAAAATTGCGATCAACGGTGGCTTGGTAGCAACCTGGGTGGCATAAAACAACCTCGGCTGTTTCCCTTTATAGCTGGGAGGTGGATGTCTTCTCGTCCATTCCTGAAGATAACGGTTTAATAAAGGAGTCGGGATCTTGGTCGCATGGGCTCGTGCTACTTGCTCGACCGTTGGTAAGAGCGTGTTGAGGTGCGAACCGGTTAGTGCCGACAGTAAAACTATGGGGAGCGGCACGGTGACCGGGAAAAAATGGTGCAAGTCTTCTACATAGCGCGTCCGGTTCTTGCGTTCAGGCGGTGTCGCGTCCCATTTGTTCACTACTAAGACTAACCCCCGTCCGCGCTCCCAGGCATACTGCGCGAGACGGGTGTCTTGGTCGGTCATCCCTTCGACCGCATCGATGACGAGCAGGGCGATCTCGGCTCGTTCGAGGGCTTTGAGCGCGATGAAAACGCTGGCTTGTTCGATATATTCGTGAATGCGCGGGCGCCGGCGGACACCGGCAGTATCGACCAGCCGAATGGGTTTGCCCTGCCACTCGATGAGGCTGTCTACCGCATCCCGGGTGGTTCCTGGAGTAGCATCGACAATCGAGCGCTCGAAGCCGACCAGACGGTTGAGCAATGACGATTTGCCCACGTTCGGACGACCAACAATAGCGACTCGTAACGGGGCAATTCCCTCAGGTGGAGCAGCAGCCTCGCGCTCGGTTTCTTCCTCTTCTGCTTCAGGTTCTTCTTCAGGCGCAGGTTGCGGAAAGTGAGCGCTGACTGCGTCCATCAAGTCCGCTACTCCGCGACCGTGCGCCGTAGAGATGGGGAAAAGGGGATCAATACCCAGGGAGAAGAAGTCGGCGATCACGGGTTCTTGCTTGTCGCCATCGATTTTGTTGACGGCAAAGAATACCGGCTTGCCGCTGCGGCGCAGTAGATCAACCGCGTCAGCGTCGGAAGGGTTGACGCCTTCCTTGCCATCAAAGAGGAAAATGATCAGGTCAGCCTCATCGATCGCGAGCCGAGTCTGCGCCTGAACCTGCCCCACGACCCCTTCGCCTTCGCTCACGTCAATGCCGCCGGTATCGACCAGCACGAATAGGGTGTTCTCCCACTTCGCTTGAGCAAAGTTGCGGTCACGGGTCACGCCTGGGGTGTTGTCCACCACGGCTCTACGTTGATGCAGCAAGCGGTTAAAAAGGGTGGATTTGCCGGCATTAGGCCGCCCGACGATAGCAATGACCGGCAGGCGGCCAGAAATGGCAACTGGAGAGACTGATTCGGTT
>JACQEL010000927.1 GCA_016200595.1 Deltaproteobacteria bacterium | reverse complement strand
GTATCATTTATCCCCCGACGAGATTCTCCACCAACAGCAGCAGGAACAGCAGCGGTAGGTGTGGGTGGAGACGGCGGCTGCAGAGTTTTGTCGTCAGCTCAGTGCGGTGCTATTGAACCCAGGCTTTGAAACCACTGCTTCAAGCGGTCACGTACGACTGTGTACATCTTGACCTGCACCTCAGGATGCGCCTCCAGCAGTTTGCGAATCTCCTCTCCAGCGACCTCTAAGACCAAACAATTCTCCCTGGCTGACACAGTCGCTGATCTCGGTTTTCGTTCCAAGACTGCCATCTCGCCGAAGATTTCACCCGTTTGTATGATGGCCAGCGGCATGAGAGGTCCACTGGTTCCCCACAGCGTAATCTGAACTGAGCCTGAGCTAAGCAGAAAAACCGAGTCGCCAACTTCACCTTCCCTGAGGATGACAGTGTCTTGGGGGTAAACTCGCTCTTGTGAGACCTCGTCCCTGAGAAGATTCGCCAGTTCTTCCTCATTGAGACTTGAAAAGATTGGATGACTTTGCAAAAGGTTTTGCCAATTGAAGGATTTCATGGACTCTCTTCGTCTCCTTACTAAATCGAACCCTACGAGCTTGGCACACGGGAGTTGTCACCCTGAGTGTAACGAAGGATCTCAGCATGAGATTCTTCGCGGAGTGTCATTCTGAGCGCAGTCGAAGGGCTCAGAATGACAGTCCTAAAAAGCCTCCGTATAAAGTGTACAAATGTTTTGCATTCTGGTTTAGGAGTAACCAAACTGCAAGCACAGTTGAGGAGCCTATTCAGCACGGCAAAGCAACGACGGCTTCAATCCCCGCACGCTCGTCTGTCCAGATAGCGCTAGGTTCCTGGACAGTTCGTCCTGTAGTATTGCGAGGGTGCGCGCGACTCCAGCCGCCCCATCAACGGCCAACCCCCACAGCATCGTCCGGCCCATGGCAACGACTTTAGCGCCAAGCGCGAGAGCCTTGATGACGTCGGTACCGCGCGAGAAGCCGCCATCGACGATAATCTCGGCCCGACCATCGACCGCCTCGACAATTTCCGGCAGCACGTTGATCGTGGCTTGCGTGTGATCTAATTGGCGCCCGCCATGATTGGAGACCCAGATGATTTTTACCCCTGCCTCGACCGCGAGTTTGGCATCTTCCGCGGTGAGAATGCCTTTCAGCCCCAGTGGGACGTGCAAGATGCTGCGTAACCAGGCCACGTCGTCCCAGGTCAGACGTGCCTGAACATCCAGGTCGGGCGGCATGGGATTGGGTGCTGCGGCCCGGGCCGCACGGGGATCGAAGCGCAACAGCAGATCCCGCTCACGGCGGCTATACACTTGCACGTCCACCGTCAGACACACGGCGCGATACCCCGACGCCTCAACCCGTCCCAGCAGTTCCTGGGCCCAGGGACGCGGCCCGACAAAGTACAACTGAAATATTAAGGGTCCTTTGGCGGCTTGGGCAACTTCTTCCACCGGCCAGCCAGTGACCCCACTGACCACCGCCAGATTCCCGTTTGGGGCGGCGCCACGCACCATCTCGACGTCACCCTGGGGGTGAAAAAGGATCAGGCTCCCCATCGGAGCAATGGCGATGGGCATGGGTAACTCCATGCCGAGAAATGTCGTGGTGAGATCGACCTTGCGCACATCGACCAGCACCCGCTGCCGGATAGCAAGCCGCTGAATCGCTTGGCGATTGCGACGTAAAGTCGTTTCCGTTTCCGCTCCACCGGCACCAAACCCCCAGGGGCCAGGCGGGAGCAAGCGTTTGGCCGTGCGACGAATTTCCGGTATGGTCATGAAACGTTCTGACATGCGAGTATCCTTTCTCTTTTGCGACAACCTGACAATGTTCTATTCGCCTACCAGCCCCGTAGGGGCGCAGGAATATAGCCCATGGCGTCAGCCATGGGCAGGCAGTTGCGGAAGGTGCCTCCAAGCCCCGTAGGGGCGTAAGAAATATGCTGTAGAGGTCTGTCGCCCCTCCGGGGCTCAATCGCTTATCTCCTTCCCCTTGCCCCACGGCTTGCGCCGTGGGCTCTCTTCTCACGCTCCTTCGGAGCTTAATGACATTGCTATAGCAGTTTTCAGTTGCCTGCGTCCTCTTCTGTAGGGGCGATCCTTGTGATCGCCCAAGGGGGGCGCGGGGCAGGGCGAATACAAGATTCGCCCCTACACTCGATTTCAGGCCTCACCCAAGTGAAATTCGCCATAAGAAGAGTTGGAGTGCGTCAACAGGTCGGGGGAGGAAGCAACGACCGCGCTGGTTATTACCACCCTCCGCTTGATCTACAGCGAGTCGGCGAACCCCTTGATGTCGCGGATCGTGGCCGCGTAGACGTCCGGAATCGCCTTACGAAACAGGACGTCGCCCGCGTGACACGTGCCATTCACGGTCCGGCTGTACACCGGCACCCCAGCCGCCAGGAGCTTCTGATAATATTTCAGCCCCTCGTCCCGCAGGGGGTCTAACTCGTTGACCGAGATGACATGCGGGGGCAGACCGCGCAGGTCCTCGTGCGTCGCCCAATATGGCCAGCAGAGCGGATTGGTGGCGTTTTTGTGTTCAGGATCATACACGCTCGCAAACACCTCCATCAAGCTGCAGTTGATCAAGTAGTCGTTGTTTTCGTACAAGGAAGGGAGCTCCTTGCTCTTCTGCGCCCAGGCACCGTAAATGTACGGGCATAGGGCGTAGACACCAGCAATCTGCTCACGCTTCCCATCCTGCTTGGCCTTGAGGCCCACGGCCAGGGAGAGATTGCCTCCGCCAGACTCACCAGACACGATAATCCTCGAGATCCTCAGGGAGGCCTTGTGGTCAAACGTCCACTGTAATCCGCTCAGGCAGTCGTTGAGACCGGCCGGAAAGGGATGGTTGCCCAGCTTGCCCGCGCCATTCCGGAATTCCACCCCCACCACGACCATGCCGAGGGCAGCCAGCTCGTCCCGCCAGCGTCTATACGTAGGGCCAGAGGCCGTAAGCACGACCATGCCGCCTCCGTGCATATGATACACGCAGGGCAGCGGACCAGACCTGTTCTGGGGCGTATGGATATACAGAGTGATGTCGTTACCGTCTATGCCCGCGATGACCTCGGTCCGCCGCTCCACATGCAGAATCGGTGGGAGGTCAGCGGACAGGGCAGCAAACACGGCTTCCATACCGGCCTCGTTCGCTGCACTGTAGTCGGGGTTCTTAGTGCAACCGTGAAAAAAACGTCGCTAAGGCATTTTTACACTAGTTGCCCGAGCAGCACTTTGGCGTCTTTCAGGTCCGCGGTGTCAAACCCCTCGGTGAACCAGCCGTAAATTTCTGCTAGCAGTTGCCACGCTTCGGCTGTCTTGCCTTGTTGCTGCCACAGCCGCGCCAGGCTCATCGTCGCGCGCAGTTCGAGCGACTTCGCCTGCTGCTTACGAGCAATCTCGATGGCTTTGAGGAAGTACCCCTCTGCCTCCTGCTCTCCTTCCTTTGGGTCTTGGTGCTTGAGGCTTGGGGCTTGAGGGAAGGTGGAACCAGTCCCTAGCCCCCAGCCCCTAGTCCCTAATTGCAGCGTCAGCTCGCCTTTGATGCGATACACCTCCGCCTCGTACCAGCGCTCGTTAGTCTTCTCTACCAGCCGTAGCGCCTCCGCGACCGTCGCTAGCCCGTCCTCTACCCGTTCCACTCTTCCATACGCCTCGGCCAGCAGAGTGAGGAAATATGGCCGGTACGCCTCTCCTACGGTGGTCTGCCAGGCCGCTAGACCCTGCCGCAACTGTATTACCCCCGCTTCTCCCTGAGCTTGTTCCGTCAGCGCCCAGCCGTGGAGTATCGTGCCCCATGCTAAAGCCAAGGGAAATCCGTGATCGTGAGAGAGCGCGATCGCTGCCGCCGCCCGCTCTTGGGCGACGTGTCCTTCCCGGCAGAGGTGATGAAGCGTGGCACTTAGGTAAAGAGCAAAAGCCTCGCTATGAGGGTGGGAGAGTGCGTGGGCCAGAGCAAGCGTGTCGTCTATGCGCTTCAGTGCCTGCTCAGGATAGCCCAGGAGCCACAAGACCAAGGTAGTAACACCCCGACTTCCCACCCCAAAATCGAGCCCGTACCGGGCAGAAGAGCGGTGCTGCTGCGGACCATAGAGGGTGATAAGCTGTTCATAGTGTTCTCGGGCAGGGACTCCCTCTCCACGGATGAACAAGTCCCATATCTGCACATAGTGGGCGACTATCCGGACGGCTGGATCTTGCACGCTCTGGGCGAGGCGGAGAATCTCCCCGGTTATTGCACGTTTCTTCGCGTGCTCCGCCCGCATGTAATAAACTGCCCACAGCCCCAGCAAGACCCATACGCTCTGCGCGGGCTCCCCGAGCTGCCGACATAACTCGCGGGAGCGTGTATAGAGCTGCTCTAATTCTGGAACCCCATAGCCTTTGAGCGCCATTAACGCGGGGCCGAGTGTGGTTTGCAGCACCAGTTCTTGCTGGATACGCTTTGGCGTCTCCGGACGTGTCAGCAGCAAGTCCAGCGCGGCGGTAAGATGACTCATCGCTTCAGTGTTGGCCGAACGTTGCACGGCTTGTTGTCCTGCCAGGTGGAGATAGTGGATGGCTTTCTCCATGTTGGGGCTGCGACGGTAATGATGGGCGAGGTCGCTGTAGTGTTCATGGAGCGTCGTGGCGTACAGGGCTTCCAGTGCCTGGCCCGTGCGCTCGTGTAACAGCTTGCGTTGCTCCTGCAGCACCGTACCGTACGCCACCTCCTGCGTGAGGGCATGCTTGAAAATGTACTCGCTCTCGGGAAAGGACGGTTGCTCGTAGAGAAATTCCTTGTGCTGCAATGAGGCCAGCAGCCGATAGAGGTCGGCTTCGGGTTGGGCAATGGCCTGGCGGATCAGGCTCAGGGGGAATTGCCGGCCAATGACGGACAACTGTTGCAGGAGGGCTTTTTCGTCCGACGCAAGGCGGTCAATGCGCGCCGCCAACACGCCTTGGACCGTTGGCGAGATATGCAACTCGGTGAGCGTTCGCGCTACACGGTAGTGGCCGCGTTCCCCCACCAATGCGCCGTCCTCGACCAAGGTCTGCACCAGCTCTTCCATAAAGAACGGCGTGCCTTGGGTTCTCTCCAAGATCAGCG
>JACQEL010000926.1 GCA_016200595.1 Deltaproteobacteria bacterium | reverse complement strand
GTAAGGCTACGGGCGAGCCATCGTTCCAAGGCATGAGAGTTCTCCTTGCGACAATCTCTCACGCATTCTAGAAGTGTTACCTATGTCCATGAACAGGTGTTACCTATGTTCCCGGTCTATACAGAGAGTTAGAGAGAGGGGGACCACAAGCGCACCCCGCATCTCTATTGCGATGAACTCCTAGCCACCCACGTTCGCGAGTCTGTCCGTGTCCGCTCCTCACTCCTTGTCCT
The DNA here is from genome assembly GCA_016200595.1 of Deltaproteobacteria bacterium. Classification (GTDB taxonomy): domain Bacteria; phylum Desulfobacterota; class Binatia; order Bin18; family Bin18; genus JACQEL01. The sequence continues at coordinate 3,047 of JACQEL010000926.1, read as the reverse complement.
GGTCAGAGAGGCCCAAGGCTTTCGCCCGATTCTTTTCGCCGAGAAGCGCGCTTCGCGGCATGGGCTAGGCAATGCGCTTGGTCTGAAACATCTCATCCGGATTAGGCCGTACCCCGGTGAGCTTCCATTGACGTACCGCCTTGCCAATGCCGCGGTCGATGCCCACAGGCCAGCGACGCTTTTGCGCATCTTCGACCTTGACGGTCATGCGCCCGATACGCTCGACTTCGATAGTCCCGGTTTCACCGTCTTGCATCGGACCGAGCCCCTGGTGGTTGGTGCCGCAGGCGAACACGTCTCCGACTTCGAGGGTAGCGATCTTCGACGCCCAGGCGATAATCTCGCGAACCGGATGCTCCATGTCCTCGGTGTTGTAGTCCTGGCGCAACTCATCGTTTTCCCAAAACTTCACACTAAGTTTTTGTGGGTCAGGAACTTCATCGCGAGTCGCGATCCACGGCCCCATCGGGCAGAACGTATCCGGCGACTTGTCAATAAACAGCACGCCGCCACCCATACCCCGCGCTGACACATCGACGATACAGGTGTAGCCGAAAATGTAGTCGAGCGCCTCTGTCTCAGGAATATCCTTGCCACGTTTGCCAATGACGAAACCGAGCTCCGCCTCATGATGAAAAATGACCGCGTCAATCGGCGGGAGCTTGACCGTTCCGCCTGGATCCAGAATCGCTGAGGGCGACTTAAGAAACAGGCCTAACGGCGCTATATCGCCGTTGACGTTTTCCCGATAGTTACCGAGGCCGAAAAGCATCTTACTGGGCCGCGGCAGCGGCGCTCTCAGTTTTGCTTCCGCAAGCGGAAACCCTTGGCTGCCGGAGCCTGCCGCGATTTTGCTACGCAGCCGATCAAAGTCGGCAATGATCGCGGGCATTCGCTCCGTTGGTGGCAAGTCCATTACCGCTTTGCCGACAATTCCGCTAAGGTCGACGATGCGGTCTCCGTTCACCACACCCGGAACATAATCATTGAAGAGAGCGAGCTTCATATTTTTCCTCCCGTGGTTGAGGTCATTAATTCATCCGTGCTTCGCTGACTGGAACTATGGATTGATGACCGTAGTCTTGCGGCTCACGACGAAGGTTTCGCGATGCTCAAGGAAATCACGTACTGCCGCGAAGAGCGCTTCCGGCCGTTCCGCTTCAATGACATGTCCAGCATCATACACCAGCGCATAATAACAGTTGGGGATGCGCTCGACGTAGAGGCGGCCAATTTCGGGCGGAATCACGCCGTCGCGTGTGCCAAACAATACCAGCGTCGCCGCCTTGAGTTCTCCGAGCCTGCGCTCTAATTCAGGATCGCGCTTGAAGTCGCGCAGACGTGCGGTGAGCGCACGCTGCTTGGCCGCAGTCTCAGGGTCTTCAGGTTGCGGAGAAGGCAGCTTTTCCGGATGCGCGTATAGTAGCTTCGCTACTTGCTCCGCAGTCCCGCTCGGCGCTGCCCATCCTTCAGGCAGGAGGGCTGCGGGCGAGACCAGCACCAGTGAGTCGATGCGTTCCTGCTGGTCGATGGCCTGCCAGAGCGCGATACGCGCGCTGATTGCGGTGCTGACCAGTCCGTAGCGCTCCAGGCCGAGTGCCGTGGCAGCCTCAGCCAGAGTATGCGCCAGGTCGCGCATCGACTGAGACCGTTCGTTCGCTACCGACCGGCCAAAGCCGGGAATCTCGAAGGCAATCACCCGGAACTGCTGTGCCAGCAGATTGTTCAGCGGAGAGGGCGTGAGGCCGTCGCTCCCGTGGAGCACGACCACAGGACTGCCTTGTCCGGCTTCCAGGTAGCGAATCCCTACCCCGCCCACCTGCACGAGGTGTTCAGTGAATGTCGCGGCGAATCCATCTGCTCTCTGCGTTGCGTTGCTCATAGGTTCTCCCGAATCCCATTCTCGGTTATGCGCCGGCCGCGGCAACCGCGGGCTCCTGCTGACTTACAGCACCGGCACCGATGTGACGGATCCGCGGTAGCACCTCGGTCCCGAACAGCCGCATGGACTTCAGGGTCTCCTGCAGGGTCAGGCCAGCACCGCCGAAGGAGACGTCGATGACCCCCGCACCGGTCGTCTCATGAAAGGCGGCGATTTGCCGCGCCACCGTGTCAGGGCTGCCGCAGAACCGCAGCTCGCCCAAGCCGAAGCCGACCGGACCCTTGTCGGCGCCGGTATTCTTGCCGTCGGCGTCGGTGCCCACCTCCGTGGGCATGGGTGGCCGCGGCGGCGGCACTGCTGCGCCACGGCCACGGAAGAACTGACCGATCGCGTCCCCGGTGAAGTACTTGGCCTGCAGTGCGGCCGCCTCCTTGTCATCTTCACCCACAGCGGCGAAACAGCGATACAGGAGCTGGTCAGGAGAGGGCGCCCACCCGTGCTTGGCGCACTCCTGCTTGTAGTGACCTGTGAGCTGCGCGACCAAGTGGGGCGGATAGAACGACACGCCCAAGCCCAAATGGTGGGCGGCCGCGAAGGTGGCCGACTCGATACTGTTGCCCGAATAGTACATCGGCGGGTGCGGCCGCTGGATCGGGCCTGGCCACACCGCGACGGTTGGGAACCGGTAAAACCGACCCTCCCACCCGAATGGCTGAGGCTCGGTTAATGCCCGGGTGATCAGGATACTCGCTTCCTGGGTCCGCGCCCGCGTTTCGTCCGGATTGGTGCCGTAAGAGAGGAACTCATTGGGCGTGCCACGTAAGAACAGCACCACGAGCCGCCCACCGCTCAGTTGATCGAGCATCGCCAGCTCCTCGGCAATCCGCACCGGGTTGTTCATCGACACCAGCGGCCCCAGCACTGCGATCCGTGCCCGGCGCACCACCTGGCTTAACGCCGCGGCAAAGACAGCGGCATTCGGAGTTTGCAGCAACGGGGTGTAGTGATGCTCCGAGCAGCTGACCCAATCGAAGCCCCACGCGTCGGCTTGCTTGGCCTGTTCCAGCGCGACCTCCACCGAGCGTTTACCAACCTCGGAGCGGTACGGCCCCGGCGGGACGGGCCACCCGGCATGCCTGAACGGCTCCGGCGAGGCATAACTGTT
>JACQEL010000953.1 GCA_016200595.1 Deltaproteobacteria bacterium | reverse complement strand
CGCTTCACCATTACTGGAATCTCGCTGAGCCCCGCTCTCATGGCGTCGAGAATCTGCTGTTCACGTAACTCGCGGTGAGAGATGTAGTCGTTGAGTTTTTTGTAGGGATCGCGGATCGCCGGCCCGTGGGCCGGATAGATCACCGCTAAGTCCAGCGGGAGCAATTTCCGCAACGAGGCCATGTAGTCGATGAGTCCCCCACCCTCTTCCGGCACTACCGTCGTGCCCGCTCCTAACACCAAGTCGCCGGTGAAGAGAGCTTTCTCTTCTTCTAAATAGTAACAGAGATGATCGCGGGCATGTCCGGGGGTATGAATCGCGCGCAAGGTCGCACCGTCAGTTTCAATCCGCGCGCCATCTTCAATATACGTCAGGGGCAGGTTGTACGCCTCGTCTTTACCAGGCCAGGCTTTCTTGGAGATTTTGAGGTCGCCGAACCGCGCCCGTACATGGGAGGCGCCACCGATATGATCCTGATGCACATGGGTCAGCACGATCTCTTGTAGCTCGGTCGCGCCTTTGGTCTCGGCCAGCCCCTTTTCCAATAGAGGATCGTAGACCTCTAAGCCGATCCCGGTATCGAGCAGAAGTGGTCGCTTGCTGGTGCCGATGAGGTAGGTGTTAGTGCCTGGCCCGGTGAAGGGGCCAGGATTCTGTCCAAGTACCGTGGATACCCGTTCACTCCAAACGTCAAAGTCGGGCAGCCGCAGCCCAGCCATAGTATCGGTAACGATGCGTGTCGGTTGCGCCATAATATCCATCCCCTCTGCATAGCTGACAGATCTCGTGCTTCGACAAGCCTGTCCTGAGCCTTGTCGAAGGGCTCAGCACGAACGGTTATTTCACTTGCTCTTATTCATAGTCACCCTGAGCCTGTCGAAGGGTAACCGCACTCGATTATCTCCCCAAAAACGTCCGCGCGATGGTTTGTAGTTGAATGTTGGACGTGCCCTCGTAGATCTTGCCAATCTTGGCGTCGCGGTAGAATTTCTCCGCCGGGAAGTCCTTGGTGAAGCCCACTCCACCGAAGATTTCCAAGGCTTGCGACGCCACCCGCTCGCCGATCTGCGAGCAGAAATATTTGGTCATCGCCGCCTGCCGGACAAACGACTGCCCGGCCTCTTTCATGCGGGCGGTGTTATACACCATCAAGCGCCCGGCTTCGATCTCAGTGGCTAGCTCGGCAAGTTGGAACTGAATAGCCTGGAAGTCGGTAATCACGCGCCCGAACTGCCGCCGCTCCTTGGCATACGCCAGCGCCGCCTCGAAGGCTCCCTGAGCCAGACCGAGCATCTGCGCACCAATGCCGATGCGACCTTCGTCCAGCGTCTCGATCGCTACCTTGTAGCCTTGGCCAACCTCGCCGACGATGTTTGCCCGTGGTACCCGTACGTCATCCAGAATCAGTTCGCACGTCGAGCTGGCGCGAATGCCAAGCTTGTCTTCTTTTTTCCCCACCGCGAAGCCCGGGAAATCACGCTCGACAATAAAGCCGGTGATCCCTTTATACCCCTTGGCCGGGTCAGCATTGGCAAACAGCAAATACAGCCCAGCCTCAGCGCCATTGGTAATCCACAGTTTGCGGCCATTGAGCACGAAGGTGTCACCCTCAAGCCGCGCCTGGGTGGTCATGGAGAATGCGTCGCTCCCCGACCCAGGTTCAGACAGGGCATACGCACCAACCACGTCGCGCGCGAGACGAGGCAACAACCGCTCCTTCTGCTCGGGCGTCAGCCAGCGCAACAACGCGTTGTTCACCAGCGTGTTCTGGACGTCAACACAGACGGCGACCGACGGATCGACACGAGCTAATTCCTCAATCGCTAAGATCGCCATGAGAAAATTCGCCCCGGCTCCGCCATACAGTGTTGGTAATTCGATCCCCATCACACCGATGGCGAAGAGCTGGTCAATCATCTCGCGTGGCAGCTGGCCAGCACGGTCCATTTCCATGACATGGGGTTTAATTTTTTCTTCGGCAAAGCCCCGCACCATTTCGCGAAACAATTGTTCATCTTCGCTCAGTGTGGTAACGGGCATACGCGTCTCTTGCACGTCAGGCATAATACTACCTCCCCATATGCGTGAGCTGAGCCCATTCATTTCACGTTGCTCGCGTAGTGTCCAGACGCTATACTCGCTCGGCGGGCGAGAGTTTTTCTTCGTGCTTCGACAAGCTCAGCACGAACGGACTGGCCCGGTCACCCTGAGCCTGTCGAAGGGTGATCTGAGGAGAAGCAACGACAATGAAGATCGGTTTGATTTCCGACACTCATATTCCCGAAGCGATGCCCGAGCTGCCTGCGCAGGTGCGCGCAGTGTTTCACGGTGCGGATTTGATCCTGCACGCTGGGGATTTGCATTGCCTGGATGTCTTGAACTGGTTGGAGGAGCTCGCGCCGGTGTTGGCCTGCCGCGGCAACGGTGACGACGGTTCGGGTGGGCGGGCAGTGGTGCCTGAGGATCCACGCTTGCGCGATGCTGTGGTCACAACTGGTGCGGGATTTAAGCTCGGCTTAGTGCATGACGTGCTGGACCCGACTGAATTTCCTAAATGGCCGATCGAGCGCACGATGGAGTTTTACTTTGGCCAACGTACTGACCTGATCATCTGCGGCCATACGCATGTGGAGTCCATCAAACGCTACAATGAGGTCTTGGTGATCAACCCCGGCAGCCCAACTTTTCCGCACAATTATTCCGCTCAGCCGGGGACAGTTGCCGTATTGACACTGGAGGAGAATCGCGGCGGGGCAGTGACTATCTATGATCTGAAAACTCTAGAGATGCTGCCTGGGCTGTCAGTGAGTTTCTGAGTAAGAAGCGGGAATCTTTGTTCCTCCCTCTTTTCCGAGGGAAGGTGAGGATAGAAAATAAGCACTGT
>JACQEL010000952.1 GCA_016200595.1 Deltaproteobacteria bacterium | reverse complement strand
TTCGCAGAGTTTATCCTGAGCGAAGTCGAAGGGCTCAGGGTGACAGGCCGATGGCTTTGTTAGGTTAGAAGGAAGTATACGACAAACTCCGCTTATCCATGCTGAAAAGTTAAACGTCTCAGAGTTCCGTGCTGCTTTTGCTGCTCGTCCTTTAGGTGATCTTCGAGCTGTTTCTTCAACTCCAGACGCTCGGAAGCTGGCAAATCTTCGCTTCTGTCAATGCTCTCTCGTCTATCTTCCAACCAAGGGGAGGGCGAAGTGGTAGCCCAAATGAGAATTGTCTCTTCTCCTTTTACCTCATCCAACTCGACCCATAGATCATTTCCAGGTATCCAATACACCGTCCGGGGCAGGGGGCGTAATTGAGGGTGAGGCGGGAACATCCACGAGATGTGATGCTTCCCATCCACCTCAAAGACGTACAGGAAGCAGGTTCTATCAGGGGTAATGCGAACCCGGAAGCCGTCTCTTTGCGTTAGTGCTTTTCCTTCGGGAAGCTGTATAGCCTCACTCTTTTTCCCTTCATAAAACAAGGCGGCTTCGACGGAAGGCACAGGAAGCAAAGGTTTGTCACCCATTATTATTACCGTGAGGCAGACCAACAGGATACGTTTCAGCCATTTTCCATCAGGAGGAGGAGGTTTGGGAGGAAAATATTTCTTAAGGAGAAAATCAATGATTTGCTGAGGTTCATCTCCTGCAACAAGGGCAAGCCGCTTTTGTGCCGCCTTTTGGTGTAAATCAGGGTCCAACGGGTCATTGGCTTTCGGATAGAAGACAGTGCCTCCGTTCCCTAAAACGGCGAGAGCAGCACGCATTTTCTCCTTTATGAAACCGACCGCACGAATCTTGTCATCACTACTCGGATTTTTAATTTCTCCAGTTGCGGCAAAGTCATAGGAAGGACTACTCCCGGTCTCGCGCTTCAGAAAATCCTCGATGACCTCTTGGGCCATTTTTACGAGAAAACACAACCCCGCGCTGGGACCTTTGATCCGATCAGGAGGACAATCTTCAAAATAGAAGGCCACTCCGGAGTCTCGGATCTCGCTAGCCTTGTGGACTTTTTTCAGTCTTTTCAGTCTTTCGTAGGCAATCGAACCGCCTATCTGGGCAGAGTCCTTCACTTCCTTGTCATCGACATTGACAACCTTTATGTGCTCAAAATTCAGAATTTGCCTTGCTGGGAGCGAGAAAGGCATAATCTTCACCTCGAACGCCTCTCCTTCTTTGTCTTCTCGCTCAGCCACAAGGCTATACACCTTTCCCACCGCATCTCCCTCCATGATTGACGGCAGGGTCGTTTTCTCCTCACCCCGCATGGACCCGAAAAGGCCACTCCTCGCGGAACTTGCGATCGACCAGGCGGGTAATGTTTCCTCCAGAGATGGCCCCGCTCAGGATTATTTTCCACCCAGCACTGAAGACCACGATCTTGCAGCCCTCAACATCCTGCTGAAAAGAGGGTGTGACCTCAAGCGTCAGGAGATCTTTTTGACCATCTCGGGTCGGCTGGAGGGTAATCTGATATTCCTCGCCTTCGGTGAGAGCGCTTATCACAGACCGCGATGGCTCATTCCCTGCGGCATGCAACACCTTGGGAGCCCAGGTCGCGCGCACTTTCTTATCGGTCACAATAGTAGCCTGTATATCAATGAGTTTGTTCACACAGAGCTGACAGTCTGCCAAATGGCCGTGTACTTCTTCTTGTTGCACTGGAGGCAGTTCTCCTAAGGCCAGATCGTACAGGAGGGCGTCTTCAAGATGACTTTGTAACTGACCCGTCTTACGTTCTCGCTGCAAGAAGGCATGCCATAGCTCGTGGAGTTCCTCTTCTTGTGCCTTGGTGACTTTCGCATTCATAGTGAAATTCCTCTGGTAGCGTTTGGCTCTCTGCAGGCTTCAGTCTGCTTATATTTGCCAGTCTTTCTTCTGCAGACAGTCAACGATCTTTGACAGAGCTGCCTGGCCCCATCTCTGAGCTGTCGGAAGGCTCACGCCTAAGATGGGCGCGATACTCTCATAAATGGCTCCAGCAAACCGCATTCTCAGCACTAACCTTTCCTGCGGTGATAATGCGGCAAAACACTCCAAGAAGTGTTGGCCCATTTGGGTGAGTTCTACCTCTCGTGCGGGGTCTCTGATCTCGCTCCGGGTCTGCCGATCGACAAGAGAAGCCACCCCTTCCTCTTCCAGCGAATCCTCATGTAAGGCGTAGTTAACTCGACGTTTTATATAGGTAATGAGCGCTCCTCGGACCCGAAGAGAAACCCACGCGGACAGCGGGGTTCCGCGCGAGGGATCATATCTGTGCAGGCAAGAGATGAGTGCTAGAGAGGCTTCACCTCTGAGGTCATCAAGCTCTTCTACCCCGGAGGGCAATCTTTTCTGTTGTTGTTTAGCGAGCCACAGCGTCAAGGGGAAATATTTCGTTGCCCACTCGTCTAGGATCTCTTTGATCCCAAGCCCCTGTAGCATTGGTCGTCTCCTACCTCTGTACTCTTCCTGTCAGAAGATATCGAACCAGCCGTCCAAATTTCTCACCTCTTCAAGGTGACCAGCGATGATCTTCCTGTTAGGAAGACCTGGTCAAAAAATCTCTCACCCGGGTCAGGATGTCCATGAGGTCTTGTAGAGGATCACCAGTAAGAGTGGACTCTTTGACCCCATTGGTCTCGTCATGAAAATGGTGAGGGAAACTCTTTAAGCCTGGGAAATGCGGAGCATTGTCCCAGCGGATTAAGGGCTTGTCAGTAAAGAGCAGGAGTAGAGAATCTCCTCTGCGGTTCGGATAAGCTTGATCTCTAGCCGATAGGACGGCCTCAGGAGCTGGCAGCGAATTCTGTATACCGCACGATGCGCCGCTTCGTCTGCAACCAGGACCTGCCAGGAAGTAACGAGAGTCGAAGCGGTCAGAATCGCCTTGAGCTGCTCAATGTCGAGTTTAGGCGGCACTCCGCAGCACTTCCTGGAGGGCCTTCTGCCAGGCTTCCAACATCACGGCCGCGCCTTTCCACTCCATCCATTCTTCCTCTTCCTCCATGGAGGCTTTTCCTTCCAAGAAGCGGCTGTGCTCGTCCAGGCTGTGGTGATACTTCCGCTCAAAATCCTGTACCTGCTCTCGGTAGGCTGCGATTTTTCTCTCGACCTGCTCTACGGCTAGGGCTCTGATCGCCGTGCCAATGTCCTTGTAGAGGCCGGCAGTGACCATGCCTTTGGCTACCGTTTCTAGCACTTCTTGTGAATTCATCGGTTACCCCCGGTCGCTTCTTCACTTTCTTTGGGCATGTTTGTCTTGATGGGCTCACTACCCTAGGATGCTCTTTCTCGCAAAGAGAGTATCATCGCTCCCCCACCAAAATAAACGGCGCCCAGAAGAAGGGATGTTCGTAGCCTGCCTTTCGCACGTCGGCGCGAGCTAACCGCAATGCCTCTAGCTTATCCTTGCCTTCCTTCAGGTGGCTGAAGAAGTGTTCGGTCAGTAGCGTGGTCGATTTTTCCGCCACACTCCACAAACTCATCAGTACGGTCTTGGCTCCCGCATATTGAAAGGCCCGACCCATTCCCAT
>JACQEL010000951.1 GCA_016200595.1 Deltaproteobacteria bacterium | reverse complement strand
GCTTGCGCCGCGGTGAGGGCAGTGACTTTGTCTGGGATGATCAGCCGCATCATCCGCGGTCGTCCGCTGGCGGGATCGCCTTGGATAGACGCCAGACCCGACAGCGCCTGGATGACCGGATCGTAGACCCGCTTGTGTACATACGGTCCCGACTCGCCAAAGCCGCTGATGGAGACATACACCAGATTGGGCTTGATGCGCCGCAGCGCCGCTTCGCCAATCCCCATCTGCTCGGCCACGCCGGGGCGAAAATTCTGCACGAAGAGATCGGCGCCGGCGACCAGACGTTCGAGCAGCTCAATTCCTTGTCGGTCTTTCAGGTTGATGACGATCGAGCGTTTATTGCGATTCACCACAGAAAAGGTAGGGGACATTCCCCGCGGTCCACCCAGGGCGCGGGTCAAATCACCCATGCCCGGCGGTTCAACTTTAATGACCTCTGCCCCTTGGTCGGCTAACAGCATGGTAGCCATGGGGCCAGAAATCATCTGTGTCACATCGATGATGCGGTAGCCAGCAAGTGGTCCAGGCATGCGGGTTCTCCTTTGCTGCCCACGTGGGCCTCAATCTCCCTGCCCGGGATTCTAAGTGAGCCTCACTCTGCAAGCAACGCCGTTGCTCTCATTTCGCGCTCTGTACGAGCGCTGAGCGGATTTTGTTCCTGCACCTGTCCAAGTTCTGCTTGCACAGAAACGGCGAAGCGCATACATACAGTGGGATATTTTCTACGGAGAAAAGACAGCACATGAAGTTTTCTGAAGTGGTAGCGCAGACGCTGGCCTGGCTGCAGAGCGAGGGGTGGGTATCGTATCGCGCCTTGAAGCGTGAGTTTGAAGGGTTTGATACCAAAGACGTGCAAGAGGCGCAGGCCCTAATCGAGGAGTTGCGTCAGTGAATCGCCAGAAGCTATGAAACTGCCAAATCCAGAGCACGCGGTCATTGAGCCCAGCAAACTCATTCAGTATCTTCTCAATACTGAGCATAAGCGCGGCGGACATAAGGCACGTGTGCTTCTGGACTTTGGTTACCACGTTGATTCTTGGCAGCAGTTGCAGGCCGATATTCGACGGTTTCACCTGCTTGCCGAGGTGGAGGTCGTGCGACAGACTCCATATGGAACACGTTACGAGATTCGCGCTCCATTACAGACGCCCAGTGGTCGAACGTTGACAGTCAGCACAGTCTGGCAAATTGATGAAGGAACGGCTGTTCCTCGATTCATCACCTTGTTCCCTGATTAGGACGCTTTGGAGGAAGTATGGATTTTACCTTGTATACGGAGGTCATCCTGGTGCGGGACGTGCCAGAGGAAGGGGTACGAATGGGAGATGTCGGAGTAGTGGTGGAGCGACACGAGGTGGCTGGACTTGAGACTGGCTATAGCGTGGAGTTTTTTGACATGCTGGGCGACACGGTTGCCGTCGCTACCGTTCCTGGCAGCGTGCTCCGTGTCCCAACGCACACGGATAGACCAGCAGTCCGTTCCGAATCGGTCACCGTGTAACCGGGTTCACCGAAGGGTTTGACGCGAAGGACGTGCAAGAAACGAAGGCGCTGCTCGAGGAATTGAAAAGGAAGCGAAGACACTACTGGAAGATTTGAGCGCAGGATGGAAGAATCTTTGTGTTTGAGCGAATCTTAAAATGTCTGCGGCAGAAGGTTCGCGAGCGGCAGTATGTGATGACGTACCACGCCAGGAAAGAGATGAACGAAGATGAGTTTACCATCTATGATGTCGAACGAGGTATTCTCAAAAGAAGAAGTCATAATTTGTGACGTCTGTGGTCGAAAGGGAGCAATCATTCGCAGAGTGACCGAGACCTTTGGGAAAGGGAAGCAATTATTAGTGATCGAGAATATCCCATAGGATAAGCATTGCCCACTAAAAGGTATGTCTCGCCGAGGCGGAAACGTTGGGCGGTGCCCACCCTACAGGAGAAGACTAAAACACCAAGCAGTTCAATTATTACTGCGCCAAAGCCGCAATGCACTCCTCGCGAATCTTCCATATCTGCGCGAAGCTGCGATCTCCGACCACATTAGTGGTGGCCAACCAACTATGTAAGAACCGTTGGTGAAACTGGACTTTGTAGTCGCCGATCTGGGTCGGGACAATAGCCTCTTCAGAGAGAAAGCGGTCGATTGGCTCACTCGGTTCGGCACCCGAGCGCGTGATGTCGATCCGTATTCCTTCGTATCGCAAATAGCAGTGAGCTTCGGGGATGTATGGCAGTCCATATCTGTCAAGCACAATCCCTACTCCCGGAGTGTTACGCTCGTGCATCTGATAGATTCCCAAAGTGAGTACGAGGGGAAGGTTCTGCTCTCGGGCCAGTTCAGCCAGCAAAGCATGTTTGGTACTGCACGTGCCGCGTCCTTCAGACAGGACCAAGCGGAAATCGGACCGATCTGAGTTTCTGCCATACGGCAGGTGATGGAGATAGCGGCCAGCCGAGCGGAAGTCGGTGATCCTGCGGGTCATCAACTCGACAGTGATTTGGCCTCCAGGTCGTAAAGGAGCCTCAGGCAAGGCTGGCCAGGACCGCATAGGGCCTCCTGTTTACAGTCCCTTTTCTACGAGATCCCAGGCCGCGGTGGCGAGCACCTGGCATCTATCACGACGAGTGAGAGCTTCGGGCGAACTCGCATTGCCGTCGAGTCCGCGTTTATAGACGCCTTGAGAAATCGCCGCCAAACGGAACAGCGAGAGGACGACGTAGAAGTTCCACTGCTCGATGTTCTTACGACCAGTCTGTGCGCAGTAGCGGGCGACACATTCCTCGCGAGAAGGAATGCCGTAGCTGGCATAATCAAGGTTGGTCATGTCGCCCCGGGTTGGGTCCGACACATAATAGGGCAAACAATTATAAGCTAAGTCCGACAGGGGATCGCCCAGGGTGCCGAGTTCCCAGTCGATGACCGCGAGTACACGCGGCTCGCTCGGATGAAAAATCAAATTCTCCAACCGGTAATCGCCGTGGGCGATGGTGGTCTTGTCATCAGGGGGGAGGTGTTGCGGCAACCAGGCGATGAGGTTATCCATCGCCGGCAGATCGTCAGTTTTACTGGCTTCATACTGTTGGGACCAGCGGGTAACCTGACGGACGAGATAACCGCCCACCCGTCCATAATCCTCCAGCCCTACGGCTCGATAATCCACATTGTGGAGTTTCGCCAGCGTATCGACCATAGCCAGATAAATCGCCCGCCGTTGTGCCGGCTCCAGTTGTGGCAAGGTTTGGACGCGAAAGACACGCCCTTCGATGAAATCCATGATGTAGAAATCGGTGCCGATCACCGCAGGGTCCTGGCACAATACGTAAGAGCGTGCCACCGGTACGTTCGTACTCAATAGCGCCGAAATCACGCGAAACTCGCGGTCAACGGCGTGGGCCGAAGGCAGCAGTTTCCCCGGTGGCTTCTTGCGCATCACATAGTGTTT
>JACQEL010000950.1 GCA_016200595.1 Deltaproteobacteria bacterium | reverse complement strand
AGCTCGCTGGAGATTCCCGTCCTCCAATCCGAACAGCGGCATGCCGAGCGTAGTGTAGAGCACCTCAGCCTCGACGTCGTCGATGTCCTGGTCTTTGACACGTTCGACCGGATCCCAGCCGCTAGGCCGGGCGGCCTCGTAGCCCTTGGTGAGATGATCTTTAAGTTCCTCACCTGACCGGCCGGCGCCGAAGCCGCCAGCCACAGGAAAGGGTCTGATCCCCTCGGCGACGAAAACGAGGCCGGGTTTGTCCGAGTTTTTCACGACTTTGGGCGCCCGCTCTCTGAATTTTTTGTCGAGACGGGTTTCCCACAGATCGGCCGGCTCCATCATGTGGGAGTCTGCCGACACAACACGAAGCTTTGCCATGAATGACCTCCTTATAAATAGTGGTTAGTTGAACGACTCACTGCGCTGGACCATACCTCTACCAACACAGCCTTGCGTCCAGGCATGTCATGTTTTGCACAGGCTCCTATCTCCTGTCAAGAGACATGCTGAGCGAGCGTTCATTCTTCTCTCCCTCTTGTTCCCGCTCAGCCAAGCTGGTAATGAGCAACCCATGCGTGTAGTCGATTCAAAGCATATCTACACTGGTTGGCCGCCTATTACTCAGGACACGGTCGAGTTCCATGATGGCACCCAAAAGAAATGGATCGCCGTGCATTTTGGCGAGGGCGTAGCTGTCCTGGCGCTCACGCCTGAACGTAAACTCATCTTGACGACCCAGCATTTACTGGGCGCTCTGGAGCCGGTGTATGTTCTCCCCGGCGGGGTTGTCCATCAAAGTGAAAGCCTGGAAGAGGCGGCTAAACGTGAGCTATTAGAAGAGACTGGCTACGTTGCCGAAAGGCTGGAGCTGTTGTTCCGCTACAACAACATGCCTGCCTTCAGCCGCGGCTGGGTGCACTTGTTCCTGGCTGAGAATGTCACGTCGATCCCCCACACCCCCGATCCCAATGAAATTACTGGGATTGAGTTACTTGAGCTGCCTGAAGCCTTGGAGATGGCGATACGCGGGGAATTAAAGACCAGCTCGACGACGATGGGAGTGTTGCTCTTACACCAACGACTGAGTACCAGGTAAAAGAGAGCCTATAGTTCTCCTAAATCATTCGTGGATGACAAGCGCCGTTCATGCTTCGACTTCGCCCTCCGGGCGACGCTCAGCACGAACGGGATTCCTGTGCGCAGAGAGCGGACCGTTCGCCCTGAGCGTAGCGGAGCGAAGTCGAAGGGTGAACCATATTCAGCTCTTCCGCTTCCTCCACAAATCAAAAAGGATTCCTATATACAGGCATTAGTCACCTAGCGGTTTACGGTTGAGTGTACGGTTATAAGGCTCTGGGTGCCACGGGCAGCTCGCCTGCCCGTGCCCCACCACAGACCAGCTGCCAATGGCACCCGCTCCGTTGGGTGTAGGGTTTCTTTACGTTGATTGCCTCGCGTTTGCCATGGCACAGATCTATCAAAAGCCCGTAGCCTGGATAAAATCCGAGGTTCCACAGGGTTGTTCTCGATGCACTGACCTCACTAGTGGATCGTGAAATTCGCATTGCTGGTATCGACTGCACTGGTGTCACTCACCCCGCTCACGCGAATGCGCGCCTCAGTGGTTGCCAGCTTTTTTACTTTCCAGGGCCGGTTTCCAGTGTTCGCAACATTGTTCTTGAACAGCACGGCCCAGCTCGTTCCCCCATCGCGCGACAGTTCGATCTTCACCTTGCCGCTCAGGCCCGTGGACCTCCAGCGGATGGTTTGCGTGCTGCCGATCGGCCACGTCTCGCTCCCGTTGGGCGCGAGGACCGTCACGCTGCCCCCGCCGATCGTGAACACAGCATTACTGGTGTCCGCGATGCTGGGGGTTTTCACGCTGGAGACCCGCACCAGCGCTTGGCCGGTCGCCGGGCCGGTCACGGTCCAGTTCTGCGTGCCGTCATTCGGTGTGTTGTGGAACAATACCACCCAGGTTGCTCCGTTATCACGGGACAGTTCAATATTCAGCTGGTCGCTCACGCCACCGGGATTCCACCGGATTGTCTGCGTGCTGCCGAGGGGCCACCCCTCTCCGCCATTGGGCGAGAGGACCACGGGCGGCGTCACGCCACCCGTGCAGCCCCCCCTGTGGCAGGTCTCGCCGGAGGTGGCGGGGTTGCCATCCTCGCAGGTCGTGCGGTTGGGTTGGAAGCCATTGGCCAGACATGCCGCCCCTGTCCCCGGACAGTTCTCGGCCACGTCACACTGGCCGGTAGCGGCCCGACAGACCGTCGTGGCCGGCTGAAAGCTGTCCGGTGGACAGGGTGCGCTTGTTCCCGTGCAGCTCTCGGCCACGTCACAGACCCCAGCGGCCGCACGGCAGACGGTAGTGCCGGGCTGGAACGCATCGGCCGGACAGTCGTTGTCGGCCCCGTTGCAACTCTCGGCTACGTCACACACGCCCGCGGCGGCCCGACAGACGGCGGTGCTCTTGGCATCGGCGGGGCAGTCGGCACTACTGCCCGTGCAGCTCTCGGCTACATCACAGGCCCCGGCCGCCGCACGGCAGGCAGTAGTGCCGGGCTGGAAAGCATCGGCTGTACAACTCTCGGTGACATCGCACGCACCTACCGGGGGGCGACAGGCGGTGCCGGCGGCGACAAAGCTACAGGTCGCCGTGCAGCAGACGCCGGGGGTACCGTTGGCCGCGCCGAGGTCGCAGGCTTCGCCGCCGCCGAGGATACCATCTCCACACACGGCTGCTTGCTCTTCAAAGGCCCCGATGTCACAGGCCACGCCCTGAGGCCGGGGCACGCCCCGCTGGTCGGTGGCCTCGCAGTCAGCGTCGTCAAGGCTGGCATCAACTGCGGGACTGCCGTCCACCAGGGCATGAGTTTTGGTGGGGCCACCGTTGTCGGCCAGGGTAGTGTCGAGGATGGCCAAGAGGGCGGTGGGGGTGCTGCCATCGGAGGTGGCGGTAATATCGCTGGCGCCGGGGGTGAATCCGGAGAAAGCTTGGGCATTGGTAAGACCGTTGTGGCCGAAGAGGTTGTAGTTGTTGGCGGTGAAGGTCCCACCGGAATTGCCACGACGGACCTCGGCGCCGGTGGGGGCGATGTTGCCGGTAATGAGGGCGCGGCTCAAGGTGGTCGCGCTGTTGGTTTCGGTGATGTTCCACATCCCGCCGCCCTCGGATGCCGTATTGTCGGTGAGGGTACTGTTGGTCAGGGTCACCGTGCTGTAGCCGGTGGTGGCGCTCCACACCCCGCCACCAGCGTTGCCAGCCGAGTTACCACTCACCGTGCTATTCGTCAGGGTCGCGGTGCCGGTGACGGTAGTGAAGATCGACACCCCGCCGCCAAAGGAGCCCGCTGTATTGTCGGCAATGAGGGCGCGGCTCAGGGTGACCGTGCCGGTGTTGGTGGGGGCGCTATACACCCCCCCGCCATTGTTAACGGCTGAGTTGCCATTGACGGTGCTGTTGCTCAGGGTGAACGTGCTGTTGCCGTAGATGACACTCCACACCCCGCCACCAGCATTGCCCGACGAATTGCCATTGAGGGTACTATTGGTCAGGGTGAACGTGCTAGTGCCGTTGGTGCGGCTGTACACCCCGCCGCCAAAGTAGCCCGCTGTATTGCCACTGATGATGCTGTTACTCAGGGTGACCACGCTGATGTCGTTGGCGCGGCTCGATACCCCGCCGCCAGAGTAGTGCGCCGAATTGCCACTGATGGTGCTGTTGCTCAGGGTCATCGTATTGCTGCCGTAGGTACGGCTATACACCCCGCCGCCAAAGTAGCGCGCCGTATTGCCACTGACCGTGCATCCCTCCAGTTGCAACTGCCCAAGGTAGTTGAAGATCCCACCCCCGACATTAGCTGGGTAGCGGCCAGTCGCCACCCCCCCACTGATCGTGGTGTCCTGAATCGTCAGGTTCCCACTAGCGTTCAGCGCCAGGATGCGAAAGGCCGGTGCCGCGCCACTGCGCGTGATCGTGCTGTTGTTTCCCTGGATCGTGATCTCACTCACGATCATCGGTAACCCGATCGGCCCATACGTGTCGTTGTCCACCGCCGTCAGGGTCTGCACGCTGTTGGCCGGTAACACAATGGTGTCGGCTCCCGCCGTGGTGGCCGGCGTCTGCACACAGCCGCCGGTGTCGGTGTCGGTGTTGGCCGTGGTAATGGCGTCGATGAGCGAGCAGGTGCCACTGACGGTGATGGTATCGGCCCAGGCACTGCCGGACCCCAAGGCCAGGGCTAAGGCCGCGCCCGCCAGAGAGGCCCGCGCGCGGCGTTGCCACAGGCGGCGCAGTCGTGTGGGCAGGGCGCGCAGCTGGGCATAGATCGAGGCGAAGCGGGGTAGCAGGTCCTGGCGCTCGCGCACCAGCACCGCCCACAGGCCCGGGTGGTGTTTGGCCACCGCCAATTGACTTTGCCAGGCCGCGCGCGTCGCGGCGTCCACAGAGTGGGGCAGGGATCGAGGATGCATCGGAATCTCCTTTCGGGTCAAGTCCCCCGTTTCCTGTAAAAGTCAGGCAACAGACACGGCACTTCTCCGGGGGTGGGAGTCAGGTTTTGGGTCTGAGATACTCACTTAGTGTTCGTCTAGCTCAAGTTTCCTCCGCAAGCTGCCTCCCCGGCCCGCGTGGCCCACTCCAGCTCCTGCGCGGCGCCTTGTCCTATGCTGCTCAGGCACACCACGAGGCTGAGTATCCCCTACAGCAGCACCTGCGGTCTCCACCACGCCCTCACCCTCACCGTGGCTGTGGTCTGCCGGTGTCCCGCTGCAGCGTAGCGCTGCCTCATACTGCGGAAAAGGTGCTGACTTTGCATGGCTCCTCCCTCCTTCTTTCTTGTGTCTCCACGCAAGAGCGGCAAGCGGTGCTCCACTCTTGGTGCCCTTAGCCGCTACGGCTCCCGTACCTCAGCCAGCACGCGCAGCAGAAACGCGGTGAGTTCCGCGGCCGACTCAAATCGTGCCGCCTGTCCCGAGGTCATATGTTCCGCCCGGCCCGCGAAGCGGGCCTGCTCCTTTCCCTCAGGGGAGCGAAACTGTACGACAAAGGCCCGCTGGGGCGAGAGCGGCGCCATCGCGCTGGGTTCGGGTGTTGCATCGCGCATGCTTTGGGGTTGTTTACTGCTTGTTTGCTTTTTCCTCACACTCGCAGCATACCAGCTCCGCCTCTGGAGTCCTAGCCACAAACCCTGGAGTTTCGCTGGAGTTTCGCTGGAGTTTTCGTGGAGTTCTGCTACAAAGCAAGGAATCGGAGGAGGAAGGTTGTATGGAGTCCGCCACCGTGCTCACGTTTCCGCCCTTTCGCCTGGACCCTGCCAACGCGCAGTTGTGGCGGGACTCGCAGCTGATCCCCCTGCGCCCTAAGCCCTTTGCCATCCTCCGCTACTTGGCAGCGCACCCCGGCCAACTCGTCACCAAGGAAGAACTCCTCAAGGCGGTGTGGTCCGAGACCTATGTGAGCGAGGGGTTCTTGAGTACCTACATGCGCGACCTACGGGCCGTGCTGGGCGATGACCCCAAGGTGCCCCGCTTCATCGAGACCGTGCCTCTCCGGGGTTACCGCTTCATCGCCCCCCTCACCACCACCCAGTCCAAAGAGTTGTAGGGTGGGTCACGACCCACCCTACGGAACTGCCGTCTTAGTCCTCATAAAGGTACCGATCGTGGTTCTGCGCGAGATCGGACGGCGCATCTCCGTTGAACACAGCCCCATCCATAAACAATGAATCAGATCCCCTTCGGCCAGCCCCCGCGGACTCCAGGGTAGTTTCCAAGGATTCTCGAACCAAGTCACTGACGGAAACCTTTCTCTCCTTGGCCCGTCGTTGTGCTTGAGCCTTAGGATTACGAGACAAAACTCTGACCGCACTGAGCATATCTCATGGTCTGACAAGCACTTACAAAATTCATCCAGGGGTTTTGTCTCAAAGTCCTTAAGCTTCGACGGAAGCATAATAGTCATGCGTTGCATGGTTTGGAGAGTAACACCCCTACTCTCTTGCAGCAAGAAGAATCTGCTGCGAGGGCTTCAGAGGAACTAGCCCAGAACTGATGTGATGGCATTCTTTCGTAAAGAAGAATGGTAACTCCGCCATGCTGACGAATCACTCTGTGTCCGCTTAGCTCCGCTGCAGCAAGTCATACCAATAAAAGGCCGTCACAACCAGTGCATGCGTGATCCTTCCTTGACGCACCAGCTCAGGGAGCGACGCGGCTGGGACCAGGATCACTTCGGTCTCTTCAGTGGTATCGAAGTGCGGCTCGAACCGCTTCTCCACATTGCGCGCGAGGAAAGTGTGACAGCGGTTTCCTTGAATGGCCGGATTGGGGTGAATCGAGCCTAAAGGGATAATATCCTCAGAATCATAGCCGGTCTCTTCTTGCATCTCGCGCCGAGCGGCGTGGAGTGGCGAAGGGTCGTGGGGATCTACCATACCGCCGGGAATCTCCAGGGTGATATCGTCGATGCCGTGACGGTATTGGTGAATCAATACGACCTCATCATCAGGAGTGATCGGCACGATGTTGACCCAGTCACCGCTATCGAGGACGAAGAAGTCATGGTCCCGACCATCGCGTGGCGAGCGATTGCGGTCTTTCCGCAACGAGAAAATCCGGCAGCTGTAGAGGGTCTCCGAATCGAGACGCTGCCAGGGTTGGAGGTTCTTATAAGAGCGATCAGCCATCAGCTTTACAAAGTGCTGAGTGATTAGGCACACTGGCTCCTCACCTTAGTGTGACTCAGTCCTCATTACTCATCACTCATTACTCCTTAAAACAGCCGCCGATACTCAATCGCCGGGCAACGGTCCATCACCACCGTCAGACCGGCGTCTTGGGCTTTGCGTGCGGCAGGTTCATTGATCACATCGAGTTGTAGCCAGAGAATCTTGGCTCCCACGGCAATCGCCTCGTCGGCGAGCTGATCGACGAATTCTGGCCGACGGAACACATCGACCATTTCTACCGGTTCAGGAATGTCGCGGACGCTAGCGAAGCACCGTTCGCCGAGAATCTCCTGACAGCTCGGATTCACTGGGATCACCCGGTGTCCCTTAGCCTTCAGCAAGGCAGCGATGCGGTAACTGTCACGGTCCGGGTCAGGGGAGCAGCCCACCACGGCAATCGTGCGCGGAGTAGCCAGAATCTCGCGAATCGTCGTATCCGGAGGGTTTTCAAATGTACTCATATGAGAGTTTTAGCAGATCATCGAACGATTTTTCCAGACAGCGCTTGATCTCTTCCATGCGCGCGCGGAATGCCTCTTCCCCCTGCATCGCTGGATCGTCGATGTCTCCCTCTTCACCAGCAAACTCTCGCAGCGAGAAGATGCGCTTGCCGGATGCCTCTGGATACGCATCGAGCATCTGCTTTTGTTCTTGCGTCATGGTCAGGATCAAATTCGCCTGCTCAATCAGGTGACGGTGACGCTTGAGATCAGTTGAAGAAAACTCGCTCTCTTGCATGTAGATGTCGAGTTCGCGCAAGACCAGGCGAGCGTCAAGAGAAGGGATCATGCCATCGCGAGCATAGATAGCAATACCGCCGGAGCGAATATCAATGTGCTCTATACCACGCTCGGTTAACATTCTATCCAGCAAGGCGTGCGCCATGACGCTACGGCTGGTATTAGCGTGACAGACAATTAGCACCCGGCAGGTAATTTTTTGATCCACAAGAGTTGTTCGTACAGTGTGAGTAAGGAGCGGGTGGGGAGAGGTTATAAACCTCCCTCCCCTGCCTCTGCCCCTCAACGTGCCGTTCCCCCACCCATAAGGCGACAGATGGTTATCTGCCGCAGATCGACTCAGCGTTTGAGCCCACGAAAGACGTCAGCAATGCTCTCTTTCTTGGTCAGACCCTTAGCGAGTTCAGCCTTGACTTTGGGACCAAGCTCAGCCGGGTCCCAGTCACCTCTCTTCTGTACGGTAGCGACTGAGTGCCAGCCTTGCATGAGCCAGACGCAGCCCCCGCCGACGCGGAACACTTCGCCGTGCACAGTGGCGGCATCGTCACTCGCCAACCACACTACTAGTGGGGCAACGTGATGAGGACTGAAAAAATCAAATTCGCCTTCCTTGACTTCCATCGCGCCTGCGGTTTGCGGTGTCGCATCAACGGTGAGGCGGGTACGCGCCAGCGGCGCGATGGCATTGGCGGTCACCCCATATTTTTGCATTTCCGCGTCAACGATGATCGCCAGCGTCGCCACCGCGGCTTTTGCCGGACCGTAGTTAGGCTGCCCAGGACTGCCCAGCAAACCGGCATCAGATGAGGTATTAATCACGCGGCCATTCAGCATGGTGCCAATCTTGTGCTGTTCGCGCCAATACTCGCAGGCATGGCGAGTACAGTTAAACGTGCCTTTCTGGTGAACGTTGATTACCGCATCCCACTCCTCTTCAGTCATATTGAAGACCATACGGTCGCGCAAAATGCCGGCGTTGTTAACCAGGATATTGAGCTTCCCGAAGCTATCGAGCGCACACTGGATAATGCGCTTGGCCGCCTTGAAATCGGCGACGTTTTCATAGTTGGCTACGGCTTCACCACCAGCGGCTTTGATTTCCTCGACAACGAGTTGAGCGGGGCGGGTGTCCGCGCCGGTGCCATCGAAATGCCCGCCGAGGTCATTGACCACAACCTTAGCGCCGTTTTTCGCCAACAGCAGCGCTTCCTCGCGACCGATACCACGGCCGGCGCCGGTGACGACTGCCACTTTGCCATCGAGTAACATAACGTGTTCTCCTTGCTCTACGAACGAATGGGCGCTTGCCAGCCCTTTTTTGTGCTTGCGAAGTATTCCCGCTTCATGAGAAACAGTGGAGGTATACCCTCCGTCTGCACAAAAGAAAAGGGGGGAAGGGAGAGGCCTTCCCCCCTAGAGAGCCGCAAGCCGCCGCACCGAGCCAGCAGCTTTACGCGTCGTAGTACAAGGCGAACTCGTACGGATGCGGACGTAAGCGCAGCGGATCGAGTTCCTTCGAACGTTTGTACTCAATCCAAGTTTCAATCACATCGGCAGTGAACACATCGCCCTTGAGCAAAAACGCATGATCTTTTTCCAGCGCGGCTAGTGCTCCCTCTAGCGAGCCGGGGACCGAGGGGACATGCGTCAACTCTTCAGGCGTCAAGGCGTAGATGTCCTTATCGAGCGGGTCGCCAGGATTCAGCTTGCGCTCAATCCCATCGAGACCGGCCATCAGCATGGCAGAAAAGGCCATGTAGCCGTTGCAGGTCGGGTCAGGGAAACGGACTTCAATGCGCTTCGCCTTAGGACTCGGCGAATACATGGGGATACGCACGGCAGCCGAACGATTGCGCGACGAATACGCCAGGTTCACCGGAGCTTCGAAGCCCGGCACCAAGCGGCGGTACGAGTTGGCGGTCGGCGCCACGATAGAGCACAACGCCGGCGCATGGGTAATGATCCCGGCAATATAGTGCATAGCGACTTCGCTCATGCCGCCATAGCCGTCGCCAGCAAACAGAGGCTTCTCGCCTTTCCAGATCGACTGATGCGTATGCATGCCAGAGCCGTTGTCACCGAAAATCGGCTTAGGCATGAAGGTCGCCGTTCTGCCATGGCGTTTGGCGACATTCTTGACGATATATTTATACCACTGGAGAGCGTCAGCCATCTTCACCAGAGGCAAGAAGCGCATATCGATC
>JACQEL010000949.1 GCA_016200595.1 Deltaproteobacteria bacterium | reverse complement strand
TTTTTGATAGAGCCAGTCATGCTGCCCTCCTTGGTCGCCCCATAAGAGAAGACTGTTGGCCCCTTGTCAAGCGAACCGGGACTCCGATAGTGGTTCAATTTGAGAAGAAAAAGTGGGCATATGTCATTCTGAGTCGAAGCGGAGCGCAGACGAAGAATCTCGCCACCCGTCTGTCGTTACACGAGATTCTTCGGCCTACGGCCTCAGAATGACAGACCTGGGCCGATCGAGGATAAGGATAAACTACCGGGACTCCCGTATGAATTTTCCCTGCAATCCGCAATCGCCATGAGCACTTGGGTCGTCGAAGCCGAGAATGTGCAAAAAACCTTCGCCTGGGTGCCGGTGTTGCAGGGCATCTCCTGCCGCATTGGTGGAGGGGAAGTGGTCGGCATTTTTGGTCCCAATGGCGCTGGGAAGACCACTTTTTTGCGCCTGCTGGCAACGTTGCTGAAACCTTCAGGTGGGACCTTGCGACTTTTCGGGCGGGCCCCCCATGAGCCGGCAGTGCGACGCCGGCTTGGCTTTCTCGGGCATGACAGTTTCCTATACCCTGATCTTACTCCCATTGAAAACTTGACTTTTTACGGCCGGGCCTACGGCCTGTCTCAGGTGGAGGCGCGGATTAGTACAGCGCTGGAGCAGATTGGCTTGCGCGACTGGGGCAACACGCCAGTACGCACGTTCTCGCGCGGGATGGAGCAGCGGCTCGCCCTCGCTCGCACCCTTTTGCACGAGCCTGACCTCCTCCTGTTAGATGAACCCCATACTGGGCTCGACTCACTCGGAGTGACGACCCTGCAAACTACCCTGGCGCGCGCCAAGGAGCAGGGCAAGACGGTCGTTCTCACTACTCATGATTTTGCCCTCGGGTTAGAGTTATGCGATCGTGCCTTGATTCTCCATCATGGCCGCCTCTCCTGGCAATCAGCTGGTCGTCTGCCGTCAGTCCAAGAGTTCATCGACATCTACAACGCTGAAACTTATAGCGAAGTTCACGTGGGTGAGACCCGCAATCGGGTGTAGGGGCGAATCTGGTATGCGCCCTGCCCCGCTTAAGCAAATTCACTCCTGCGCCGAGCACTCGGGTTCCTTCCCCCCTTGTGGGGGAAGGCCAGGAAGAGGGGGTGTTACGGTTCGAGCAGTGCCCTAGACCCCCTCTCCCTAACCCTCTCCCACGAGGGGAGAGGGAACCTGCGGCCCACGCAGTAAGAAAAAGGCTTAAGTTGGGACTGGGGCATCCCCCACCGATTCTGCTGCGGCGATACTTCCCTTTTGGTGGGCAGTGCCCACCCTACTTAAAAGGGTGCAGTGGCATATACTACCAGTCCGCACAGGTTTAGCGTAGACAGAGCCCTACTCGCGTGTCGACAGCGCAAGATGACATTGCCAAGTTCCACTCTGCTCTCTACAATCCGCAACCTATACTATGCATCCCTTTGATCATCCCGCGGTATCTCGCGTCATTGCCTTGGCCTTGGAAGAAGACCTCGGTCGTGGTGATGTCACTACCCTGGCCACGATTCCGCCTGACCGTGCCGCACGGGGAAAAATCACCGCCAAGGCCGACCTGACCATCGCTGGCTTGCCACTGATAGAGCGGGTCCTTACAGCGGTCGATCTTGCTGCTGGTGCGCGTGCACTTGTTGCCGAAGGCAGTGCCGTACAGAAAGGTTCAGTGGTGGCAGAACTGTGGGGCAACGCTCAGCCCTTACTGATCGCTGAGCGCACTCTCCTCAATTTCCTCCAGCACTTGTCCGGTGTAGCCACGCTGACACGCCGGTTTGTCGAGGCCGTGGCTGGGACGAGGTGTAAGATCATTGATACCCGCAAGACCTTGGCGGGATTTCGGCTGCTCGATAAATATGCCGTGACCCAAGGTGGGGGGACGAATCACCGTCTGGGTCTGGATGATGGCATTCTGATCAAGGATAACCACATCGCCGTTTGCGGCGGCGTCGGTGCGGCAGTCCGCCAAGCACGCAGCCATGCCTCTGCTCTCTTGCGTATCGAAGTCGAATGCACCACTCTAGCCGAAGTACACGAAGCACTGGAGGCCCAAGCCGATATCATTCTCCTTGATAATATGACCACGCCACAGATGCGCGAGGCCGTGCAACTGGTGAACGGCCTCGCGCTGCTCGAAGCCTCGGGCAATATGAGTCTGGACCGCGTGCGTGAAGTAGCCGAGACCGGTGTGGATTTTATTTCGGTCGGCGCCCTCACCCACTCCGCGCCTGCGGCGGATCTGAGTATGGCGCTCGGAGTCTAAAGTCTAAAGTTCAGAACAATTAAAATTCAAGGTTCAAAACTCAAGGTTGGAGTCAGAAATTATGGGCGATCCTGCGGACCAAAGTTTCGCCACCACGCTCACTCAGCAATTGCAGACCCGTTTGCTCGGCACCCCCCTGCACTTCTTTCCCACGATCGACTCAACGAATACCTACGCTGCCCGGCTCGCTCGTGACGGCGCGCCCGAAGGAACAGCAGTCATCGCCGACTCTCAGAGCGGCGGCAAGGGGCGGCTGGGACGAAGCTGGATCTCCCCGCCGGGAGTAAATTTATATCTCTCGGTGATTCTCCGGCCGCCAGTGCCGGCAGCCACGGTCCCACATCTGAACTTGCTGGCGGCGGTGGCGGTGGCCGATACGATCGTCCAGGTTTGCGGTCTCACGCCAGCGATTAAATGGCCGAATGATGTGCTGGTCGGAGGGAAGAAGGTCTGCGGCATCCTGGCTGAGATGCAAACTGAGGCCAGCGCGCTGCGCTCCGTGGTGTTGGGAATCGGCGTAAACCTTAATGCCCCCCTGAGCGCTTTTCCCGAAGAGTTGCGCGACAAGGCTTCTTCCTTGTTCCTGTCCGGTGGCCGGCTGGTTGATCGCCCCGCCTTCGCCGCGGACTTATTGACCCATCTTGAGAAGTTGTACGTTCTATGGCTAGAACAGGGCTTCCGGGCACTGCGGCCAGCCTGGGAACATCATGCTGCCTGGATGATCGGTACGCAGGTCACCGTGGCGGCTCCTGAAGGAACGGTGGTAGGCACGGTGCTAGGTCTCGACAGTGATGGAGCACTCTTGCTCCAAGAGGGAAACAGCGGAACGTCGCGCCGGCTGCTGGCTGGGGACGTCACCGTAGTCGGGGGATATACGCACGGAGTAAGGTCATGATCCTTGTTGTTGACGTCGGCAACACCCACACGGTGATCGGACTCTATCAGGGGAAGAAGCTTCTCGAGCACTGGCGTTTGCTCACTGAGGCTGAGCGCACGGCCGACGAGTACGGCGTGCTGTTGCGCAGCCTGTTCTCGGCCCATGAACTCCAGTTTTCTGCGGTCCAAGGGATTGCGGTGTCCTGTGTCGTGCCGCCGATGAACAATGTCATGGAAGAATTGACGCAGAGATACTTCCGTATGCACCCCTTGGTAGTCGGACCGGGGATCAAGACTGGCATGCCGATTCTCTATGATAATCCACGCGAGGTTGGCGCCGACCGCATCGTCAATGCGGTGGCCGCTTATGAACGTTATCGCGATGTGACCATCGTCGTGGATTTCGGTACAGCCACGACCTTTGATTTTATCACCGCCGCCGGAGAGTATCTTGGTGGAGCGATCGTTCCTGGGGTCGGCATTTCCCTTGATGCGCTGTATAACAAAACGGCAAAATTGTATCGGGTCGAGTTGGTCAAACCGCCGAAGGTGATTGGCCGTAACACGGTGCACGCCATTCAGTCGGGCATCTTCTTCGGCTACACAGCCCTGGTAGATGGGATGATCGAGCGCATCCAAAAAGAACACAAGGTCAATGCCCGCGTGATCGCCACCGGCGGGTTTGCCCAATTGATTGCTTCCGAGTCCGTGAAAATCGAAGAGGTAGATGAGTTCTTGACTCTGCAAGGGTTGCGAATTCTCTACGAAAGGAATCAGTGAGAGCAGGACTGAGCTATGAGGACTGAGGACTGAGTAAAAACTCACGATGCACTGACTCAGTCCTCAGCACTCAGTCCTCATTACTTATGTAAGGAGGGGATTATGGCTGTCGATGACATCCGCCGCATGAGAACGATCGGTTTCCTGGCTGAAGGCGGAGCGGGGAAAACATCTCTGGCCGAAGCACTGCTGTACGCGAGCGGCGCCACGACCCGTCTGGGACGGGTCGATGACAGCAGTTCAGCATTTGACTTTGAACCTGAGGAAGTCCGTCGTAAGATTACCCTCTCAACCGCCTTTCATACCCTGTCGTGGAAACGACACGATTTCATCCTGGTTGACCCGCCCGGATATGCCAATTTTCTGCCTGAGACGCGTTATGCCATGGAGGCCATGGCCGGAGCGATTTTTGTCGGCAACCCGACCGGCCAATTGAAAGTGGAGAGTGAACGGATCTGGGGTTGGGCTAACGACCTGCACCTGGCGCGTGTGGTCTATCTCACCCGCATGGACCGTGAAGAAGGCTCGGTAGAAAAAGCGCTGAGCCAGATGAGCAAAGTGCTGGACGGCAAGCTCGTCGCCATTCAAGTGCCGATTGGTAGCCAGGCGAACTTTCGCGGGGTCGTCGATCTGCTTTCTATGCGGGCCCTGATTTTCCAGGGAGATAATGGTGCCGTCCAAGAGCAAGACATCCCGACCGAAGTCCAAGGCGAGGTCGACGAGTACCGCGAAAAACTCGTCGAAGCCGTGGCCGAAATGAGTGACGATTTGCTCGCCCGGTACCTGGAAGGGGAAGAGATTAGCGCCCAGGAACTCAAGCAAGGACTGCGAGAGGGAGTGGTGTCCAGTCGTCTCTTTCCGGTGCTGTTCGGGTCGGGCTTACGGGTCGCCGGCATCCAGCCGCTGCTTGATGCCGCCATTGACTACTTGCCCTCACTGGCGGAACGCCCACCGCTGACCGGCACTCACCCCAAAACCCACGAACCGGTCGAACGCCAACCGGATCCGGCGGCACCGTTCTCAGCGCGCGCGTTTAAGACCCTGGACTCGCCCACCGGTCGCTTGTCGGTGTTCTGTGTGTACTCGGGGAAGATAGAGAGTGACTCGACCGTGTACAACTCGACTCGCGACGTCAAGGAACGCCTGGGACAGCTCTTCCATCTCGATGGCAAGAAACAACAGCCGATCGCTTCCGCCCAGCCGGGTGACATCGTCGCCGTGGCCAAGCTCAAAGAAACTCGCACCGGAGACACCTTATGTGATGAAAAAGCGCCGGTGATCTTCCCCCCCTTGGTGGACTTCGCGCCGGTGATCTCCTTCGCGCTGGGATTGAAGTCGCGCGGAGACGAAGAGAAGATCATGACCGCTTTGCACCGCCTGGTTGAAGAAGACCCGGCCCTCAAGATGAGCCGCGATCCCCAAACCAACGAAATTCTTATCTCCGGGGTCGGGCAGCTGCACATTGAAGTCGTGGTGGAGAAGCTCAAACGCAAGTACGGCGTCGAGGTCGAACTGAAAGCGCCGAAAGTCCCTTATCGCGAAACCATCAACGGCAAAGCCGAGGCGCAAGGGCGGCTCAAGAAACAAACGGGCGGCCGGGGGCAGTTCGGTGACACCTGGATCAAGATCGAACCGCTGCCGCGCGGCAAAGGCTTCGAGTTTGTCGATGAAATCAAAGGCGGCGCTATTCCTCGGCAATACATTCCTTCAGTGGAAAAGGGCGTGGTGAACGCCTTGGCTAAGGGCTTCCTCGCCGGGTACCCCTTGGTAGATATGCGAGTGAGCCTGTACGACGGTTCGTATCATGAAGTTGACTCCTCTGACTTGGCGTTCCAAATCGCTGGGTCGCTGGGCGTACAGAACGCCATTGAAAAAGCCAGACCCGTCATACTGGAGCCCATCATGACCATAGAGGTTTCGGTCCCCGAAGAGTACATCGGTGACATTACCGGTGACCTCAACCGGCGCCGCGGCCGGCTGCTGAGCGTGGACGCCAAGGGGCATAACCAAATCATCAAAGCCGCGGTTCCCATGTCCGAGGTCTTGTCCTACGCGCCCGACTTGCGCTCCATGACCAGCGGTCGTGGGACATTCCAGATGGAGTTCTCGCACTACGAGGAAGTGCCGCACCATTTGGTAGAAAAAATCATCCAGGAGGCCAAGCAAGCGCAGGCTGAGCAGCAAGCGCGTTAGAAGCAAGTAGGGGCGCACGGCCGTGCACCCTCTTTGATCAACGGATCGAAGCACAAACACGCAAGGCCAGGCAATCTGCTCCCGGCCCTGTGTGTTGCACGGCGCGCAGGGCTATCGGGGTTACGAGAAGCGCTTAAGGAATTTGCGGAGAGACAACAATGTTGTTCTCCTCTTTCACCTCGGAGACTACGTTAGTGGCATCAAGCACTGCGATCACAAAGCTCCCACTCGCAGTCTCCTCCCGGGCTAAGTGGATCTTCAGGCGCACCTCGATCCTCTCCTGGGGAGCCAGGGCCCGTACTTTGACCTCCTCGAGCAGGGGGTCGGTCTCATCGAGGGTCGCATCGCTGGAGAGGAAGAAGTGTAGGACTGACGCCCGAGCGGTGAGGATGCCGGGGTTAAAGACCTCCAGGATTCCCTTCAGGCGGCATCTGATCTTGTTGCTTCCACCACAGAGCTGGTCGAGCGACTGCCATGCGCCCGAGAAGCCAGCCCCGCCTGAGGTGCTGGAACTCTTACCAGCGGACGCCAACGCACCGCCGAAGCCGTCGCCCTCCTCGGCGGTGCCCTTGATGCCAGGGGCATCCTGATCCCAAATTTGGTTGCCCGTCGCCGTCAGCCCAGTGGCACTGCCGTAGATCACGTTCACCGCCCCGGCAGCATTAACACTCCCGACATCCTCGCCGGGCACCCCGATAGCCAGGTCGTCTTTGCCATCCCCATTGAAATCCCCCACCGTGAGGGGGGCGCCGAAGTGGTCGTCCTGTTCGGCGGTGCCCTTGATGCCAGGGGCATCCTGATCCCAAATTTGGTTGCCCGTCGCCGTCAGCCCAGTGGCACTGCCGTAGATCACGTTCACCGCCCCGGC
>JACQEL010000887.1 GCA_016200595.1 Deltaproteobacteria bacterium | reverse complement strand
CTGGTGGCGAGACCCGGTCGGTCAAAATGTGCCCTGGGAGCACATCGGTGATGCCCACAACGTGGTAGCCATGACTGGTGGTGAACATCTCCGTGCCAATCTCGGAGCAAAGCTCTTCGCCGTCACCAGGGAGAACACGCTGTGGTGGCGGGAACTGATCGGTCGCGAGGTCACCTGGCAACGTATAGGTGACGCACCCAACGTTGTGGCGCTGGCGGCCACCGCGGGGAAGTTATTCGCCGCGACCCGCGACAATCTCCTCTTGTGGCGGGATGCGATTCCTAGCTCTAAAATGCGCGCCCCTTTCCGTCGCTAAACCAAGAGGCAAGAGATTGGTACACACGACACTAGCGCTTGTCCACCGTAGGGGCGAAGCATTTGCTCCGTATAGACCAACGCCGTGGGGAACCTGACACGCAAATGCTTCGCCCCTACCCACTGAGGTGGAGAAAACAACTCTCTAATGACGATCCCTGATCGACTTTCCATGCCGCATGGCAAGCATAAACCGCTGCTTGCCGATACCCTCGCCGCTCTCCTGCCCACCCCAGGGCAAACCTTACTGCTGCGCGCCTGCTTGCTCTCAGGCGCAGCCGGACGTCAGGCCGGCGAGGCGTGGCTGCAACAGAAGCCGGAGTTAGGAGATATTCTTAAGGAGGATCGCCTCAAGGGGTTATTCCCCCTGCTTTTTAGTGCCTTCCAGCGCAATGGCGTAGAGGTCGATACTGCGTTTCTCACCATCTTGCGCACGGCGTCCTTAAGAGAAGAACTGCGCGCGAGGATCTATCGTCGGATCTGCTGGGAGGTGCTCTCCACGTTCGCTACCGCAGGGATTCCTATCATGATCCTCAAAGGTGCAGTGCTCGCTGACACTGTCTATGCCAATCCGGCGCTGCGACATAGTCACGACATTGATATTTTGCTTGCAGAGCCTGACCCTTCTCAGGCTGTTCGTTTGTTGTCCTCTTTGCGTTTCGTACCGCTTCGACAAGCAGGAGACCTTGAGTGGCAAGATCTTCAGTTTGTCCATGAGTCTGGTCTTCCGCTCGTGTTGCACCGCCACCCCTTCCGTCTCCCCCTCTACAATGCCACTACCGCAGAGCTGTGGACGCGCAGCCACAGGCAAATCATTGCCGATATCCCAGCATCGATTCTGTCGCCGCCGGATCAGCTTTTGCATGTCTGTGGGCACGCGGCCTCCTGCTCAAGCCGTGAGTCACTCCGTTGGGTGTGCGATGCCTGGCTGCTCATCAAGCGATACCCTAACCTTGAGTGGGACATCCTATTGGACGGCGCTCTGCGCAACCATTTGGCGCTGCCGTTATCTATAACTCTGAGTTATTTGGTTAAAGAACTGCAGGTGCCAATTCCTGCGGCCTGTTTACAGCGGCTGCATACCGCTGCTTCACAGGCGAGCACCCTTGAACGTGAAATCGCTTTATGGGGGGTACGAGCCGGCACGCGGGGAAGATTCAAGACCTTACTGCAACTTAGTGACGATTGGCGCTCACGAGTGTTTGTTCTGAAGTGGATATTTCTGCCGTCACCTGCATATCTCTACGCGGTGCAGCAGTGTCGCCCGTCGTGGCGGTTGCCGTTTTATTACTTCGCTCGTCCACTGTGGTATGTTGTTCGCAGTATTCGTAGGCAGTACCAAACCCGCTGGCCACGCCGGGCAAAATCAGGAAATCTCTCGACTGTGTGACTCAGTGTTGTAATTGGTTCCCAGGCAATCGTTCATCAATAAAGGAGGAAGATATGGAGAATGCGCATCCGCACGCTCCGATTGTTCTTGTTCATGGTATTTTCGGTTTCAATCAATTGACGCTCGGTGGACGCCACGTCGCGGACTACTTTCGCGGTATTCGTAACGCGCTCCAGGCAGATGGGCACAACCTGCCACTGCCGCCTCAACTGAAGACCGCAGGCGGGATTACCGAGCGTGCTCAAGATCTGAAGAATTACTTGGAAGATCATACCGATCCCCCTGCTGGGGTATCCGGCGAACGTGTCCATCTCATTGCCCATAGCTTGGGGGGACTGGACGCCCGATACATGATTTCCAGACTCGGCATGGCAGGCCGGATTTTAACCCTCACGACTATCGGGACCCCGCATCATGGCAGTTCCCTTGCTGACTCGGTCACGACAATCACTGGGACCGTCCTCACCCACATTAAGGACCACTTAGGGTTTGATTTGACGGGGATTGACGACTTGACGACCGAGAAGTGCAAGCAATTCAATGCAGAAGTACCTGAAGCGGCAGACCTTCGTTACTTTTCTGTCGCAGGGCAATTCGTTCCCCACTACTTCGCGGGAATACCGCTCGGCATCTTAGGACCTTTTCACGATATTATTCAGAGCAAGGAAGGGGACAACGACGGCCTAGTGTCGGTACAGTCTGCGAAGTTTGGCCAATCCCCCGAGCGGTGGGAATTCTTGGGAACCTGGGAAGCAAATCACTTTCGTCTCATTAATTGGGGGGCGAATATTCTGCCGTCCGAAGCGGAGTCAGCGGACAACAGCATCGTTGACCGATACCGGGCTCTGGCGAATCTCATAGATCCGCTTCCGTTATAGAGTCCAGTCTAACGAACTACAGGAGCGACAAAAGTACCGGTGATCGACGCCCGGCGCTCACCGGCAGCGCCTTGTGAAACCGGGAGGAGAGAAAGAAAAGTCTTCAATGCCGGTGGTGGTGAGCCACGGGTATTAACAGTCAGCTGTAGCTCAAGTCCGCTCCGTGCTACTGGGGTACGCAGAATAATTCCTCCTTGAAGAGAAACCTCAACACCATCTGCACTGAACTCGAGTTCGGCGATTTCCAGTCGTCCCGCGGCCAGTGACGCACGCAGATGACCCTGAACCGTTTGCAGCGCGGGGAGGGGAAACCCATTCAGCGCCCCTGCACGCAGCACACCGTTGGTGAG
>JACQEL010000886.1 GCA_016200595.1 Deltaproteobacteria bacterium | reverse complement strand
GTTTGTCAAGACGCTCATTGCCGAGGGTGCCTCGCTCACGTATGTTTTTCGCATGTCTGCTTCATATGAGGACTTCCTGCGCTTTGTTTGCCAGACTTCGCCCGAGCCGCTCGGCATCGAGGTTGCACGTGCACGAGGCTGCGTGGTTGTGGATACCAGTGGCAGAGAGTATCTCGATTTGCTTGCGGGAATTGGTGTGGCTAGCCTCGGCCACGCTCACCCAGCGGTCATCCAAGCTATCACGGCGCAAGCCGAGCGTTACCTGCATACGATGGTGTATGGTGAACATATTCAGGAACCACAGGTGCACCTCGCGCGTCGGCTAGCTGAAGTGACGCCCGGGGCGCTCTCGGTTTCCTATTTCACCAACAGTGGCACGGAAGCGGTGGAGGGCGCGCTGAAAACCGCCCGCAAATATACCGGCCGTTCTCGCTTTGTCAGCTTCGTCAACGGTTTTCATGGGGACACGTTCGGCTCGCTTTCGGTGGGTGGCAACTCAGTCTACCGAGTGCCCTTCGAACCGCTCTTGCCCACGGTAACTTTTTTGCCGTTTAATGACCTCAGCGCTCTCGAGCAAATCGATGAGACTGTGGCCGCGGTCATTATCGAACCGATCCAAGGAGAAGGCGGAGTACGAATCCCCGACCAAGAATTTCTGCCCAGGCTACACCAGCGCTGCCGTGAGGTCGGCGCGCTGTTGATTTTTGATGAGGTCATCACCGGCTTTGGTCGGACCGGCAGACTGTTCGCCTGCGAACATTGGCAGGTAGCCCCGGATATCCTGGTCTTAGCGAAGGCACTGGGTGGTGGTATGCCACTCGGCGCGTTTGTCAGCACGGCGGAAATCATGGCGACCCTGTCTAGCAATCCCCCACTTGCCCATGTGACGACCTTCGGCGGGCATCCGGTGTGCTGCGCTGCGGGTTTAGCGTCTCTTGAAGTGATTCTCCAACAGGAACTGCCGCGGCAAGCCCAAACCAAAGGCGAGGAGTTTTTGCGGAAACTGCAAGCCCTGTGCGGGGCAGGCGGGCTCCTAAGCGTGCGAGGTTGTGGCCTTTTGCTCGGTATGGACTTCACTACCCCTGAGGCAACCAAGAGCTTCGTGCAGCAGTGTTTTGCGGCGGGCCTGATTCTGGGTTGGACGTTACATCAGGATACGGTCGTGCGCTTGGCGCCGCCGCTCATTATCTCCTCGGCGGAGATCGAGCACGCGGTATCCCTCATGCGAGCGGTACTGCGCAAGAGTACCCAGCACGCTTGAATTCTTGCGCACGCCTCCGCACCAACCCGCTGTGCACCAGAAAGATGAGAGATATTGATGACCAAGACTACGCTGTGTCTCACTTTCCTGCTGCTTTGCCTACCCGCAGGCGCTTACGCCGTCTGTGGAGAGGAGCTGGAAGAAGTACGCCAAGAGTTGACTACTGAGGAACAAGGGATCCGCACTGCAGAGCAAGCCGTGCGTGTCGCCAAGGCTGAGTTCCTGAGCCGTGATGCTGCGCTACGCGAAACAATGGCCAACCCGCCGGCAGGCTACGATCAGAGTCTCGCTAGTCGTCTGGTAGAGTTACGCCGCACCGAGGTGGAGCCCAAGCGGGCTATGCTGGAACGCTTACGGGCCCAACACGAGGAAGGACGGCGGCAATGGGAGCGCGGCCATCAGCTCTTGTACTCACAGTTTGTCCAGGCACGAGCCGCGCTGCAGGAGCAACGTATCACTCAAGACGAATACTGTCGTGTGCGTGAAGCCTATGTGCAGGCGTTGCGCCTGTATCGGGACGGCATGCAGGGGTATCGCGCTGGCATGGATCTCTACGTCAAGGCGTTAACCGCCTATGCGCAACGCTTTCTCATTCCCTACCTGCAGGGTTTCAGCGACCGGGAACAGTGGGTGAGGTTAATCCGGCAACTCGAGCGCGGTGATTTCTTGCAGGATTTATTGGTGCCGATGACCGCCAGCGCCGTACGCAGCACCCCACCTGAAGCGCCGCCAGAGTGAGACAGGGAGGTGAGACAGGGATTTACAGCGGTTTTCACTCGCATGAGTCCTCTGCTGGGAGCGCGGGCGTCCCGCCCGCCTGAAAGCGCCCAAGATGGGCGCGCTCCCAGGAGGCAGGCAAGTGCAAACCGCTATAGATGCAGCGAAGCGGAATCTGGGGTTTCTTTGCTGTTAACATTCCTCTTTACAGCGGAGGATCGCCAGACTACCGTAGAAGCCAGTCTGCATATGGAGCAGAGCGCCAACCTTTCAGGGAGTGTTTTTTGGCCTTTTCCCTTCTTACAGAGAAAGCGTGAGAAAAGGCCAAACTGATTTGCTAGGAGGCTACCATGCCCGATGTCGTCGGTTTTCGCGCGAAAATGGGAGTGATCGTTCCTTCTACAAACACGGTCGTAGAGTCAGATTTCTCTGACATGCGCATCTCGGGGGTGACATTCCACACTGGCAGGATCTACATTGCGCAGCCGGTGCTGGACTCGGACCAAGCGTTTGAGCGCTTGCTTGATCAAGTACGGGTCGTGATTGAAACTGCCATTCGTGATGTTGTGACTTGTCAGCCTGATTATCTGCTTATGGGGATGTCAGCCCCGACGTTCTGGGGCGGAGTCGAAGGCAACCGAAACTTTACCGAACGGGTGCGCAGTCTCTCAGGCTTGCGGATCTCAACCGGAGCCGAATCATGCCGGGCCGCCTTGGAGGTGTACAAGGCGAAGCGCATTGTGGTTTTCACTCCCTATCAGCCGATCATGCGCGAACAGATCGTGCGGTACTTCCAGGAGTGTGGTTTTGACGTGGTGCGCTACAAAGATTTACGTTGTGCGAGCGCTACGGCGATTGCGCAGATAACTCCGGCACAGCTCCGACCGGTCCTGAAAGAATTGGATGGACCGGATATTGATGCGATCGTGCAGTGTGGGACGAATCTGTCGATGGTCCGCTTAGCCGCAGAGGCGGAAGGCTGGCTAGGGAAGCCGGTCATTGCCATCAATACCGCGACGTTGTGGCACGGTTACCGGACGAACGGTTTCACTGATAAACTCTATGGCTTCGGCTCACTACTGAGTGACCATTAAGCAGAGAAATATTAAAGCAGGCTATAAGGCTTTGGCTCATGTCTGAGATCTGGGTGCTAGGGGGTGGGTTTGGAGTGCGCAAGCCGTGCTTGCGCTTTTGTGGCCCCAAGCCGTGCTTGGGGCGCTGTACGGGCGAAGCATGGCTTCGCCCTCTGAAAGCGGGAGCGCGGCTCCCGCACTCCAAAAGAGGAAGAGCAGAAATTCTAGACGTGAGCTAAAGTTTTTTTATGGAGACTACGCGTGAAAACAATCAAGGCAAGTGTCATCGGTGCGTCGGGCTATGGAGGAGCGGAGGCAGTGCGGCTGCTCACTATGCACCCTCAGGTTGAGATCATTCATGTCACTGCCGAATCCCAACAGGGCCAGATCATGTCTGGCCTCTATCCCAACCTGCGTAGCTTCGTCGATCAAACTATGATCGCGGTCGATCCACAACGCATCGGACGGGATTCTGACATCACCTTCGTATCGCTGCCGAGCGGGAAAGCCATGCATCTCGTGCCGGCTCTTTTACAGCAGGGTAGTAAGGTCATCGATATCGCGGCGGATTTCCGGCTCCGTGACGCGGCCCTCTATCCCACCTGGTACAAGGTGACCCATTCCGCTCCAGAGTATCTCGCGGAAGCCGTGTATGGCTTGCCGGAACTGCATCGCGCCGCGATTGCCAAGACGCGCTTAGTAGCAAACCCAGGCTGCTATCCTGCTGCCTCCATTCTCGCGCTCCTGCCGCTGCTTCGCGCGGGGGTGGTGCAAACAACAGGCATTATGATTGACGCGAAATCGGGCGTGTCAGGCGCTGGCCGCGGTGGCGGTGGTGGATTTGGCTTTTCCGAGACCAACGAGAATGTCCGTGCCTACAGCGTTACTGGCCATAATCATACGGCTGAGATTGAACAAGAGCTCTCTGGGATTGCACGCACCCCGCTGCGTGTGGTCTTTACGCCGCACCTCATTCCTATGACACGTGGCATCTTCGCGACCGCCTATGCGCTGCTGGCCAGACAGCTCAGTGAGGCAGAGGCATTGCACCTCTACGAAGAAACGTACAAAGACGAGCCCTTCATCCGTGTGTTACACGACACCCTTCCGCAGACGAAAGCGACGCTTGGCTCCAATTTCTGCGATGTCGCGGTGAAAATTGATACCCGTACCTCGACTGCCATTGCCCTGGCAGCAATTGACAATCTTGGTCGCGGCGCTGCCGGCCAGGCCGTGCAAAACATGAATCTGATGTTCGGCTTGCCGGAAACCACCGGTCTGCAGTTCCCAGGCTTGTTCCCGTAGACGAGCGGGTGTGGATTGATCGCGTGGGGTGCTGGTAAGGGTTGGATTTTCTTCTACTGGTGAGGAGAGTGTCCTGACCTTTCTGTCCTTTTGCTTGACGCTGGCGTCAGGGTGACAGGGGTATGGTGAGGTGTGAGGTGAAAAGGAGGATGGGCACGAAACACGCCCTCATAATCGCAGTGCTCCTGCTTGCCAATCTTGTCGGGGCAAGCCGTTGCCCTGGTGCAGAACGCTCCGGCACTCCAACGGAATGGAAGGTGGGCTATTGGCTCTGGTCGGGATGGGATCCGCCTAAGCGCAAAGAGAGCGAAGAGGCGGTGGACTTGCTCTACGTGCACGTTGGGACCTTCTGGAGTCCCGCTGCAGATCTCGGGGGATATTCTGCACGTCGAGTGTATCCGTGGGGCATGTTAAGCGGCCAGGGAAGCAAGCAATCAGCCGAAGACTCTGAGGCTGTCCGGCTGGTGGATGATACACGGTGGCCAGCACAGTTGCCTGATGCAGAGGCGTATATCGCTGTCTGGCGCAACACAAGTGCGCTGACCCCTGGCACTGCTCTGGTCCCTGCCCTGCTCGTGAAGTACCGGGAGCTGAAACGCCAGGCCACCCAGGCCGGGCGGCGCCTGGTGGGACTGCAAATTGATCACGATTGTCCAACCGATTCCCTGTCGGAGTACGCGCGGTTTTTACAAGAGCTGCGCGCAGCGATGCCCCCTGAAGATCTGCTCTCGATTACTGCCTTGCTGGACTGGTTTCGGTCGGGCACCCGTATCGCCGACGTGCTGCAATGGGTGAACGAATATGTCCCCCAGTTCTATGATGTCGATCCCCCCTGGACTGGGGGAGATCCCATCCCCATCGCCAAGGCGATCGATTCGTCCAGGTGGGCTGCTATCTTCAATTCCTATGGCCGTTCGTACCGTGTCGGCATTGCTATCTTTGGTCGTATTGTCAGGGCTACCCCGCAGCCTTCCCACCAGTGGGAGCGAGCGTATTTTCGAGACCTCAGCCCGCTGAATCTCGCTGGTCGGCGAGACCTCAACCTGATTGCTGAACTACATAATGAGGCAGGAGAAACGGTGGTACGGTACAAAACACAAAGTGAAATAAATCTCGGAGATTATCCTCTTGCCCCCGGCACCATCATCGAAATGATTCTTCCTACGCAGGACTCGGTCCGCTCGGCTTACCTGGCAGCCAAAGCGCTAGGTGGGCTGGCTGCTGGTGTGGTGTTCTTTCGCTGGCCTGCCGGGGATTATGAAACCCTTGTCCTTACTCCCAACGAAGTGCAGGACATCATTAGCGGGAAGAGATTAGCCGCTCGGCCTCCACAACTCGAAGTTGAGGATGGCCATTGCGCGGTCGTAGGGTGTACAAATGTCTATGTCCGGCTGGGAGACCGTTTTCCCACTCAGCCGGTGACACTGTGGCTACACACTTCCTCGGAGCTGGAATATATCTTACCAGCGGAGCATCTGCGTGCGACAGTTCAGGGGCCGCACACCGCGGAGATCGGCATCCCCTCATACGCTGGGGTGCCGAGACTCTACGTGGGCAGAGTCGTCACCCGTGAACGCGCCCAGTTCACGCTAGGATCTGAGCCATGAAGAAAAAATCCACGGTTATTGTGCTGTTGATCCTGCTCATCAGTACGGGAGTTCCTATTGTCTATACCTGTCCTTTAGACACCACCTTCCGAGCCTATCTGGATCGGCGCTTCTGGCAGCCATTCGCGAAATTTGTCGCAGCCCCTGCAAGAGATCTTCCGCCACAAAGCGAGAGCACGAGGCCCTTTGCGGGATTAGCAGGCGATGAAGCTAAGCCTGCCCTACAAGCCGTGCGAGATGCTTATGGGCCTCTGTCCAGTGGTTTTGAGTTGCCATCGACCTCGCCTGAGCTGCAAGCCGAGCCGTGGATTCGGGCTCACGCTGCGGTAGTTAGCGCTCTGCAGACGGAGCTTACGGAGGAGGAAAAGGAAGAAGTCCGCCTGGTCGATGCCAAGATCGATATGCGTGAGGGAGAGGCCGGACGCCAAGAGGCACTACAGCGGGCGCAGGACAAACTGCGCGGCTTTCTCTCGACAGCCAAGACACCGGCGCTCGCCAGTGAGGCGAGAGGATGGTTGGCTCATGTATACTATCTGTGTGGCGATTTCCCGTCAGCAGCCAAGATTTACCTAGATGAATTATTGGTCGCGGATTCTGCTCTGAACAGCGGCACCTTGCTCACGTCGATCCGCCTGGTCTTTTTTGACTCCGACAAGAGCAAGACTCACCTCGCAGACCATCTCGATGAATACTTCGACACTCCTGGGCATGCGTTGTTTGTCGTGAACCTCCTGATCAACCCCAGCTACCAACAAGGGCGTCCTCCTCTGGCTGCGGTAGCCCAGAAGACCATTACCAGTTTGCAGAATCACGGTGAGCTGTTTCGCTCCGGGGCCGAATCCGAGGCTTTAGCCCTGGCCTTAATGCGGGCCGCGCTCTTCATGGGAGATCCTGGAGCCGCTCTCAGGTATTCGCAGATGGTCCCTCGCACCTCGCTAACTGCCAAAAGCTCGGAGTTTAACTGGCTCACAGCGGTCTGCCACTTTCTAGGACGGGAATACGCAGCCGCCGAAGGTCCCTTGCTGCGGATGTATCACTCTCCCCAAGCGGACGAGAGAGACCACGTTGCCGCTGCGCAGGCGTTAATCGGGGTGTATCAGAAGCTCGGGCGCCCCGTAGATCAACTCCACGCCGCCTTTTTGTACTATCCTTCCCACTCCTCATATCCGTACATGGAAAACCAATTTGTTGCCTGGCCCTACACTGGTTGGTTGCTTGACCTACCCTATTTGCTAGACATTCAGCTGACCGCTGAAGAGCTGGATGCCTACCTCAGGCGCTATCGGCAGTCCAGCGGACCAATATTCGCCACTCGGCTATTATCGCCAACGACTGGTCAGCGTCGTACTCGTTCGGCAGCAGAGATAGTGGAATACGCACTGGAAGTACGCTACGCCCGGCAAGAGAAGTACCAGGAAGATGCTGCCCTCTATCAAAAGTTGGGTTCCTGGCCGCGGGCGCAGCGCATGGGGAAATTGGCGCAATTGTATGCGGAGGCCGACGATGCGGCGCATACGGGCCTGCCGCATCTGGAGGCTCGCTATGCCTACGCGGCCTTCCTGGCAGACCATCCTAATCAAATCTTCTTTAACGACACGCTATGGTCTGGGTCTCAGACAGAGGTTTTCATCGAACAGTATCGGAATAATCAGTGGGGCACGCATACACCGCCATCGATGCAGGGACTGACTCGGGAAGAACGGGAATTGTTCCTCCAACTGGAACGCCGACTGCGCGATGAGCAGGAAGAGTGGTGGCGTGCGTATAAGATCTTGGCTGCCGTAGTAGATGAGGCTGGGGATTCAGCACTGGGCAGACGAGCCGCCAGGAAAGCTGTGGACTGCCTAGCGCGCATCAATACTGAGCGGTTTGGTCGCGCGGAAGAGGTTGCCGCGGCCAGGCGAAGTTTGGCGCAGTGGTTGCGCCAGCCTTCCGTCACAAGGCTGGAAACGAATTCGTCGCGCGGGTGAGTCACGACAAACTTAGAGGTTGCAGCCCCGCAACAGCAGCCGACTATCGCCTTCCCTGAGATCGTTACTTGCCTCCCGAGTGATAGAGCCCGCCGCGCGTGGCATGACCGCAGAGGGACTCGACTCCAGAGCAAAAACGTTTATTTGCACTGATATGAGAATTTCGCTGCTTGTGGCTTTCTTGCTCTTGGCCGGTACGGCGCTGACCAGGGCTGATGGTGATCCCGTGCTCGTCGGGGCGGGAGATATCGCAGTTTGTAACACTTCGGGCTCTGCGGCGACGGCGGCCTTGCTAGATCAGATCTCCGGGACCGTATTTACGGCGGGTGATAACGTCTATCCCAATGCGACCGCCGAGGAGTTTCGCACTTGCTATGGGCCGACCTGGGGCCGGCACCGCGCCCGGACCCGGCCGTCGCCGGGCAACCACGACTATAAGTCGGCAGACGCCCGCCCATATTATGCCTACTTCGGGGAGCAGGCCGGAGAGCCGGGGCGGGGCTATTACAGCTATGAGCTCGGCGAGTGGCACATCGTCGCGCTGAACAGTAACCTCGCCGCTGACGCCGAAACGGCACAGGAGCAGTGGTTACGGGAAGATCTGGCGGCGCACCAGACGCCTTGCACCTTGGCCTACTGGCACCATCCACGATTTAGCTCCGGCGCCGGGCATGGCAGCGACCCCCGCCTACGGCCTTTGTGGCAGGTGCTCGCAGAGTTTAGGGCGGATGTGGTGATCAACGGGCACGATCATGACTATGAGCGCTTCGCGCCGCAGACGTCTGATGGGCAACCAGACGCGGCCCACGGCATCCGGGAGTTTGTGGTCGGTACAGGTGGTGCAATCCTAGGGTGGTTCGGCCTGACCCAAGCGAATAGCGAGGTGC
>JACQEL010000885.1 GCA_016200595.1 Deltaproteobacteria bacterium | reverse complement strand
TGTTCACGTGTAGTCGCAAGTATAGGCACGGGCGGGATTGAACCGCCGACCCCTTCCGCGTCAAGGAAGTGCTCTCCCACTGAGCTACGTGCCTGTAATCCCTAGAACTATCCATTCGCTGCTGCGTAGCAATTTTCCCGCCCAGTGTCAAGGAAAAACGTACCTTTCAAGACTCTCGCACGACCTGAACCGTGACATTGCCCCGGACTCCGCCACTCAACTGGATGGAGACCGTGTGGGTGCCAAGCTGCTTGATCGGTTCTGCTAGCAGAATCTTTCTGCGGTCTACCTCTACTCCTTGGGCCTTCAGGGCCTTCTCGATATCCTGATTGGTAACCGAACCAAAAAGCCGGTCTTCTTCTCCCGCACGAGCTGTCACGACCACATTGAGCGCGGCAAGTTGGGTACTGAAGGTTTGTGCTTGACTCAAGGCCCGCTCTTTTTTCGTGGCCGTCAGACGTTTTTGATGCTCTAGGACGCGAAGGTTACGACGATTGGCTTCCAGCGCCAGCCCGCGCGGCAGCAAGTAGTTGCGCCCATATCCATTGCGCACTTTCACCACATCACCAATATGGCCTAAATTGTCCACGTCTTCTTGCAGAATGATTTCCATAAGCGTCCCTATTGAGGCAATATGTGCAGGCACACGCTACGGTGCTGCCTCAGATCCTTGTCGCCGCATAGGGCAATAAAGCAATCGAGCGTGCCTGCTTAATGGCAGCGGCGAGCTTGCGTTGGTGCCAGGTACACGTGCCGGTAACACGGCTGGGAATGATCTTTCCTCGTTCGGTAATAAAGTCCCCTAAGGTGCGGGTTTCTTTATAGTTAATCAGCGCTTTTTTATCCGCGCAAAACCGGCACACCTTGCGGCGGAGCCGGCGGCGCGCGGGAAATTTATCATCGGCGGCGACGTTGCGCTTCGGCTTGCCTCTCTCTGGTCTGGTTGGTCTGGGCATACGCTTGGTCCTTATTTGCTTGTTCGGTTATTAGCTTAATCTCGGAGAGGAAGAGGTGCCATCCCTACCGTACCCCGAAGGGCTCCGACAACTTTGGTAATTGACGCACACAAGCGAGGACAATGAGCGTATTGTCCCCTTGCGGTTCTTAGCGCGGCGTGTGTCACGGCTGTTCTTCGCCACTGGTTTCTGCAGCAGGAGCAGCAGAAACAGCTGGAGAGGAAGCAGGGGTTGGAGTTGGCGCGGGGGGAGCAGTACAACGCACGGACAGGAACCGCAGCACATCCTCGCTTAGTCGTAGATTGCGTTCCAATTCCTTCAGTGCAACCGGTGAGGCCTCGTGCTCGACACGCACATAGTACCCCCGCCGTTGCTTCTTCAAGCGGAAACCGAGGTCGCGCATGCCCCATTCGTCCACCCGCACCACTGTCCCGTGAGCCCCCTCTAGGATCTTCTGCATCCACGCAGTTAGTTCCTTGACCCGGGTCTCGGGTAATTCCGGGTGAAGAATACAGAGCGTCTCATAACTCGGCATGCGGCCCTCCTCACTACTCCTGATTAGCTAATTTTATCAGCAGCCAGGTCTTGGCTGCCGTTGTTGAAGCACGACATTGCTCGCTCTACACCATCAATCAGTAAAACCTCGATGGCCTCAGCCGCTCGTGCTACCGCCGGACGGATAAACGCTTCTTCCAGCAGAGTAAAGGGCTGGAGGAGGAAATCTGCCGGGTCGTGCCCACTGGGTGGACGGCCCACTCCGAGCTTCACCCGGGGAAAATCCTTGCTTCCTAATGAAGCGATAAGCGAGGCAACGCCACGATTGCCTCCGGCTCCTCCACCGCCAGACTTAATGCGTAACCGGCCCAACGGTAAATCCAAATCATCGTGAACCACCACGAAATCAGAAGGAGCCAGGCGATAAAAGTCACGCAAACGGACCGCAGCCTCACCACTGCGGTTCATATAGGTCTGTGGTTGAACCAGAAGAATTTTCTCTCCTCGCCAGAACGCTTCGCCAATAACCGACAGAAAAGCATGACGAGCCATCCGGGTTCCCCAACGGTCCGCGAGAAAATCTGTCACCCGAAAGCCCACGTTATGCCGCGTTCGGCGATATTCCGGACCGGGATTGCCCAGCCCTACGATAACCCGCATAGCTCGTCTCAGAGGAGCAATCAGCAGTCAGCTTTCAGCTTAGCAGGTCAGGAAACAGGGAAGCGGAGAAACGGTAAGTAGAAAAGGGTTGCTTTCCTTTTCGCCCTTTTCCTCCTTCCAAAGCTGACCGCGGAAAGCTGAGGGCTGAGAGCTGTTTATTTCTTCTCCCCGCCTGCCGGGGCTGCTGCGCCTTCGGCTGCTGCACCTTCGGCTGGCGCTGCGGCTTCTTCCACGGCTTCTGCCGGCTTCTCTTCAACTATCGGTGCCGCCACTGTCACTACCGCTTCGTTAGTATCATAGATCGCCTTGACCCCTTCGGGGAGAGTGAGTTCGTCTATATGAATAGTGTCATGAATGTTCAGTGCCGAAACATCCACGGCAATGAACTCGGGAATATTGCGCGGCAGACATTCGACCGTGATTTCACGACGGAGAGATTGGAGGAGGCCTCCAGCCGTGACTCCCTGCGGCTTGCCGATGAAGTGCAGGGGAACAGTGGTCTGCAACGGCTTGGTCACATCGACTTCGTAGAAATCGATGTGGATGAGTTCACTCGTGACTGGATGACGTTGAATCTCTTTGAGGAGCACTACCTTATCGTTGAATTCTGGGAGCGGCGAGAGCAGCTGGATGAGATGCGACCCTTCCAATCCAGCTAGCTTGGTACGGAATTCCCGTGCATCGACACAGAGGGCAGCTGCGCCGGTGCCTGGACCATAAAAAACTCCAGGAACCTTCCCCTCACGCCGTAGCCGACCAGCGTAGCCTTTTCCTTTTCCCGTC
Organism: Deltaproteobacteria bacterium; assembly: GCA_016200595.1. Classification (GTDB taxonomy): domain Bacteria; phylum Desulfobacterota; class Binatia; order Bin18; family Bin18; genus JACQEL01. The sequence continues at coordinate 943 of JACQEL010000885.1, read as the reverse complement.
CGGGTTTGTACATTGAGCTGTATGTTTTCCATATCTTCCTCTATACAAATAAAGAGCTAATCGATTCTTCGTTATGGATTCGGCGGATTGCTTCTCCCATCAAGTGGGCGATCGACAGGACCCGAATCTTATCTAACTCCCGTGCTTCTGCTCGCAAGGGGATCGAGTTGGTTACAACCAGTTCCTCCAGGACCGACTCTCGTAAACGCGAGATCGCGGGACCTGAGAGCACCGGGTGGGTACAGCAGGCAAATACGGCTTGCGCACCGGCCTCATGGAGTGCACCGGCCGCAGTCGTGAGTGTCCCGGCCGTATCAATCATATCATCGACGAGGACCGTGACCCGCCCTTCCACGTCACCGATAATGTGCATCTCCGCTACATCGACATTCGCTTTGCCAGGAATTTTCACTTCTTCAGTGCGTGCCCGGCGCTTATCGATGATTGCCAACGAGGCGCCCATGCGCTTGGCAAAAGCACGGGCGCGCTCGACTCCGCCCGCATCCGGGGATACCACGCTCACAGCTTCTCGTCCGATACGTGAGCGTAAGTAGGGAAGGAGCACGGGCGCCGAGAACAAATTATCCACCGGTATGTTGAAAAACCCCTGAATTTGGCCAGCGTGGAGTTCTGCAGTCAGCACGCGCGAAGCACCGGCAGTCGTCACCAGATCGGCAACTAACTTGGCACTGATAGGCACGCGGGGCGCAACCTTACGGTCCTGCCGCGCATAGCCATAGTAGGGAATCACCGCAGTGATGCGAGTGGCCGAGGCGCGTTTGAAGGCATCAAGCATCAGTAGCAATTCCATAAGATTATCGTTGCCCGGCGTACAGATTGACTGCACCACGAACACGTCACCGCCACGTACGTTTTCAGTGATCTCGACCGCAATCTCACCGTCGCTGAAAGTACGCACATCAGCAGCGCCCAGCGGCACGCC
>JACQEL010000884.1 GCA_016200595.1 Deltaproteobacteria bacterium | reverse complement strand
TCGCAGAGGGCGATGCGGGCGACATCGATGTACAGGTAGGGAAGTTAACACTCCAACACGGAGGCGGAATTTTTACTGGTGTCGGGGCTCGCGTGTTCAATAAAGATGGTAGTTTCACTTTCTTTGGCACAGACCACACGGGCCGAGGTGGGAAGTTGACTGTCAAGGCCACTGAAGGGATCTTTATCTCCGGTCGGATCAGCCCGTTTGCTGCGAGCGGTCTATTTACCCAAGCGCTCAAGGGGAGTGGGGATGGCGGGCAGCTCTTCGTGTCCACACCAGTCTTGGACATACGCGACGGGGGAGGAATCGCGTCTGATACCGAGTCTCAAAGTACTGGCAATGCCGGAGGCATAAGGCTGGAGGTCGGCAAGTTAACGTTGACCGGCGGCGCCCTGATCTTCAGCGGCACCCTAGGGCCAGGGCAGGGTGGCGACATCAAGCTAGAGGTCGGCAAGTTAGCCTTAGATGGAGGTTTCATAAGTGCTCAGACCCTGAGCGATGGCAATGCGGGTGACATTGAGGTACGAGTAGGAAAGTTAACGATCAGCAATGGGGGCGTAATCGCCTCCTCTGCAGGGAGTTTCGGTCCCTCTGGTGACTTAATAGGTGGCTCGGGTCATGCAGGGAATATCACCGTCATAGCGATCGATGCTATTTCCATCGCTGGTCGTGACAGGGATGGCTTTACCAGCGGGCTGTTTACCGACGCGTTTAAGGGCAGTGGAGATGGTGGCCACCTCTTCGTGTCCGCGCCAACCGTGACCATCGGTGACGGGGGAGAAATCTTTGCTGGTACCTCTCCGACAAGTACGGGCAATGCGGGCGACATCCGGCTGGAGGTCGGCAGGTTAGCAATAACCGGGGACGCTGATATCGCCAGCAGCACAGCAGGTCCAGGGCGGGGCGGTGACATTCAGGTGCAGGCGCGGCAGATCGAGCTGACCAATAGCAAAGCGGCGATCACAGCTAGTAGCTCTGGCTCACGCAATGCTGGCAATATTGAGATTCATGCCGACGACACCTTCCGCAGCCGCAACAGTACGGTCAGCACTTCCTCCCTGCACTCTGGAGGAGGCAAGATCGACCTCTCCGCCGGTCAGATCGTCGAGCTAGTAGACAGCCAGATTACCACTACCGTGCAGGGCGGGACCGGGGATGCGGGTAATATTACTATCGATCCCCACTATGTCATCCTCAACAACAGCCAAGTGATTGCCCGAGCAGTCGAAGGCAATGGCGGCAACATCCATATCGGCGCCGATGTCTTTATCGCCTCGCCGGCCAGTGTGGTGGACGCCTCCTCGCAGAAGGGGATCAGTGGCACGGTTGACATTCGTGGGGTGGTCAACACGCTGAGTGGGAGCTTATATCCCCTGCCGCAGGAATATTTGCGGGACGCCGCGCTGGTGGCGGACCGGTGTGCGGGGCGGCGACGCGAGGGGCAGGTGAGTAGCTTTGTGGTGAGCGGGCGGGCGGGGATGCCGCTACAGCCTGGGGGAGTATTACCCAGTCCGTTATATGACACTGGTCAGGTGAGGGCGCAGGGCGGGATGGGGAGGAATGATGACCAGCGAGTGGTGTGGCAAATGCCGAAGATTACTCCGATAACCTTGGATGGGGGATGCAAGAGGTAGGAGTGAATGGGGATTAAAAAGGTAGGTAGGAAAAACCGTTCGTTATGAGCCCCCTTCGACAGGCTCAGCCCGAACGGGGATAGCTATAGGCAATTGCAAAGTGCTCTAGGTACAACATCTGTCGTGCTTGACACGCTGCGGCAGGAATTGGAGCATGCAATATAGTCGGTATGAAGGGACACCCTCACTGGCGACACCTTCTGAAGGCGTAATGGGAGACGCACGCATGACAACGATTGAAACTCCTCTTGACCTGGTTACCTCTGTGGCGGATTTACGGTTCCCGCCGAAAATTGATGCTCATCTGCAGGCGTTGATGGATCGCAACACGGAGGGGAAACTTTCAGAGACGGAACGAGAGGAGCTGGAAGCGTTGGTGGAACTCAGCGAAATGATCTCGTTACTGCGTGTGCAGGCGCTGCGAGTGCTCGGACGAACCATGCCATGAGTCTCACTAAGGCTGAGATTCAGCGTTTGGTTGAGGCTCGGGCTGGGGACCGCTGCGAATATTGCCACATGCATCAATCACTACAAGGTGCATCCTTCCATCTCGAACATATTGTCCCGATCTCGTTGGGCGGTACGGATGATTTGGACAACCTGGCCTGGGCGTGCCCTGGCTGTAACCTCAAGAAGTCGAACCGCGTGACCGCTCTTGATCCCGCCACAGGTACGGAAGTGCGCCTATTGCATCCGCGCCTCGATCGCTGGGAAGACCACCTGGCGTGGCAGGGGTATTTGCTCATCGGGTCAACGCCGCTGGGCCGAGCGCTCATTGCGGCCTTTGATCTCAATCATGAGCGCCGCTGTCGGGTGCGGCAGGCCGAAGCACTGTTCGGCCTGTTTCCTCCTTCGTGATCTCGCACGCAAGTGGGCCTACAGCTTCAAGTGGGTGAGCGAACGAAGCTTTCAAACCAGGAGAATATCATGGAGACTCCCTTCTCATACCGTCTGCTTCGCCTCCTCTTTCGTCCCTTCATACTTGGGGGAGTCCTCTTTATCTTCCTGCTACCCACCATCGCCCACGCCCAGATCACCCTGGACGGCTCCTTAGGCCCCAAAGGACCGCTCACTGGGCCAGCCTACGCCATCGATGCCAAGGTGGGCCAACTGCGTGGGAATAATCTCTTCCATAGCTTTGGCCAGTTCAACGTCCACACTGGCGAGAGCGCCACCTTCACCGGCCCCTCCACTGTCGAGAATGTCATCGGACGGGTGACCGGCGGGCAGCAGTCCTTTATCGACGGCCAGCTCCGCTCCGAGATGCCCAAAGCCAACCTGTACTTACTCAATCCTAGCGGCGTGCTGTTTGGCCCCAATGCCACGCTTGATGTGCCCGGATCGTTTCATGTTAGTACAGCAGACTATCTGCGTATGGCAGATGGAGCGAAATTCTCCGCCAATCTGTCACAAGAGAGTGTGCTGACCTCAGCTCCGCCGGCCGCCTTTGGCTTTCTGAGCAGCAATCCCGCCCCGATTACTATCCAGGGCAGTACGCTGCACGTACCCGAAGGCAAGACGCTGTCAGTAGTCGGCGGGGACATCCAGATCACGGGGGGTAGTCTGTCCGCCCCACATGGCCAGATTAACCTGGCCAGTGTGGCCTCAGCGGGAGAAGTGATCCCCACGGTCTCGGAGCAAGGGCCAGACCTGCAACTGGGAGGCTTTAGCCGTCTGGGCAAGATCGAAGCTTCGCAAGGGGCTCATATCAACACGGATGGCGAAGGAGGCGGGAGTGTAGTGATTCGCGCTGGCCGCTTGGTGGTAGACAACGCCACCATTAGCTCCAACACCCAAGGCAACGTCGATGGGGCGCGTGTAGGGATAGATGCCCAGATCGCCGAGGAGGTGACCATCACGAACGCAGGCCGCATAGAGACGGTAGTTGCTGGGGCAGGGAACGGGGGTGATGTACGGCTGGCAGCAGGCAATGTAGACGGCAGTGGAAGTGCCACCATCGGGTCCACCACGTTACCGAACTCCACGGGCACTGGAGGCAGCACGGAGCTGAAGGTCACACAGCTTAGGTTGACTGACGGCGCCCGGATCGACACCAGCACGAATGGTACTTGACGAGGGGGGACACTAACCGTCACAGCGACCGACTCCGTCTCCATCTCCGGGCGTAATAGCACAGGCGCTAAGAGTGGTCTGCTCAGTAATGCCTTAGGCAAAGGAGATGGAGGAAAGGTTTCTCTCTCAGCGCCTACCCTGACCATATCGGACCGGGGGACTATCGACGCGCACACGGCGGGTGACGGCAATGCGGGTAATGTCGAGGTGCAAGCGGGGACGCTCACCCTTACAGGTGGAGCGCAAATCCGAGCCGGGTCTGGGGTTATCGAATACAAAGATGACGTTCTCACTACTAGCGGGACCGGCGGCCCGGGCCGGGGCGGTGATGTAACGGTCAAGGCGACCGAATCGATCACCATCGCCGGCCGCGATAATGATGGCAATTACAGTGGCCTGGTCAACGCTACTGTGAATAAGGGGGATGCCGGGAGGCTCTCTATCTCGGCACCCGTGCTACAGATGGATGGAGGACGCATATCCGCTAGCACCATCGGTGAGGGCAATGCGGGCAACATCGACGTGCAAGTGGGGCAGTTAACGCTCACGGGGGGCGCATTCATCGCCACGGGCGCAGCGATTAGAAAGTTTACAGACAGTCGCTTACCTCTTATCAACACGGGCGGACTGGGCCGGGCCGGGGAGTTGACCGTCAGTGCCACTGAATCCATTTCCCTCCTCGGCGGTAGTGCCCTCTTCGCGGTCACTGGTGGCAAGGGGAATGCGGGGAAGCTGTCCGTTTCCGCACCTGTGCTACTGATCACCGGTGGAGATATAGCCGGAGGTCTATTCACTATTACCGTAGCAGAGGGCAATGCGGGCGACATCGATGTACAGGTAGGGAAGTTAACACTCCAACACGGAGGCGGAATTTTTACTGGT
>JACQEL010000883.1 GCA_016200595.1 Deltaproteobacteria bacterium | reverse complement strand
TGTATCATCTGAAGTCTCTGGACCGCGGACGAGTTCGACCAAGGGAATAAGATACGGGGGGTTGGCATAGTGAGCGACCAGCACCTTGTCTGAACGGCGGAGGCCGGTGGCGAATTGACTCAAGGGCAAGGTGGAAGTGTTACTGGCGAGAATCGTGTGAGCAGGACATAAAGTGTCCAGGGCCTGAAAGATCTGGTGTTTGATCGTAGTGTCTTCAGGGACTGATTCGATCACCACATCAGCATCGACGACTGCTTGCGCCAGGACAGAAGTAGGATGAAGCCTGGCCGGCACAGCCTCGGCCTGTTCGCGAGTCACCATTCCCAGGCCAACGAGCCGTTCGAGATTGGTCTGGATATGCTTGAGTGCAGTTTGCAGGCTCTCTTGCTTGCGTGAATGGAGGCGGACCTCGTAGCCGGCAAGGGCAAATTCCTGGGCGATGCCATGGCCCATCAAGCCGGCACCGACTATGGTGATGTGTCGAATTTGGTCAGCTGTCATGAGAGACTCTCAGGTAAAGCAGCGGCAGAGCGAAAGAAAGCCGCCGCCCCGGGCTATAGTTTTCCAAATTGAACCGTGGCTGGCGAGGGCTGTTCATGCCTCGACAAGCCTGTCCTGAGCACAGTCGAAGGGCTCAGCCACGAACGGGTGTTCTGCCTTGAGTGAGGGTTTTTCCCGTTCGCCCTGAGCCTGTCGAAGGGCGCAAAAACGCACGGTTCAGCTCCGTATTCGCAGCGTCCTTCCCTATGGCAAAAAGGATGCCTCTATTATTGCTTATTCTTGCTATCGACCTCATCGAACAGTTCTTTGGCAATACGTAAGCCATTGACGCCGACCGGCCAGCCGCCGTAATGAGCCAGGTGGATCATGATCTCGTTGATCTTCTCGCGGCTAATACCAGCGTTGAGCGCCCCACGTAAATGCACCTTCAGCTCCCGCTCACGCGCCAGTACGGTGAGCGCGGCGACGGTGATCAGCGAGCGCTCGCGCAGCTCTAGCCCTGGCCGGTTCCAGATATCACCGAAGAGGTTCTCTACGGTGATTTGCAGAAAATCTTCGTGCATCGTGCCCGGTCTAGGCTCCGCGCCAAAGAGTTCTTTCATCTTCGCCGCGCCTTTGTCCCAGCGTTCGGATTTCGCCATATCTTATCCTCCTTTGTGGATGTGGTTGGACCCTTGCCGGGCCCTGGTTGGTTGTCTACTATCAGACTGACCGCTCATCAGTCAAAGCGTGCAGCACGGTAGGAGAAGAAGTGACCAGTGGACAGTTGTCAGTTGCCAGTTGAACTATGAAAAATTCTCAGTCCCCACTCCCTAGTCCCCAGCCCCGGGTGCCACTGGCGGCTGGTCCGCCAGTGCGAGCGGTGGGCACGGGCAGGCAAGCTGCCCGTGGCACCCTGACAGGAATGTGTTCCCGATGAATCCGGATCTTGGTGTGTTCCTCATATAGTAGACAGTTGTCAGTCGCCAGTTAAATTATGGAAAATTGCCAACCCCCAACCCCTAATCCCCAATCCCTAGGCCCCCTCCAGGGTAGTCGCGTCGTTGAATGTGGGCAGATGGTAGCTGCGGCCTATGCGACGAAGCTGATGGCCGATCTTGGCGCTGAAGTCATCAAGGTCGAAGAACCGGCAGGCGACCCAGCGCGCCGACGTGGGCCGTATCCTGGCCAAGTCTCGCATCTGGAAAAAAGCGGCCTGTTTCTCTACCTCAATACCAATAAACTTGGAGTGACGCTGAACCTGCAAACTGCCAGAGGGCAAGATCTCTTGCAGCGCTTGCTCCAAGAGGCGGATTTACTCGTACATAACTACCCGCCGGCGCAGATGCCAGCGCTGGGACTGAACTATGCAGACTTGCACCAGCGCAACCCCCGCCTCGTGATGACGTCGATTTCTCCTTTCGGGCAGAATGGCCCGCATCGGGATTTGCATGTGCATGATCTGACCATGTGGTCGGCTGGCGGGATCGTATACTTGAGCGGCGCCTCAGGGCGACCCGACCTGCCTCCACTCAAAGCGTTCGGGCAACAGGCTGGCTTTCAAGCGGGAGTCAATGCGGCGGTGGGATCCCTGGGGGCTCTCTTCAGCCGCCTGAGCAGTGGTCAAGGGCAGCATGTAGACGTGTCAGCGCAAGAGAGTTTGGTCGCTATCATGGAGAATAATTACATCTCCTGGCCCTACGACCACAGTGTCGCGTCGCGTCTGGGCTTTCGCTTGATCCCCCAGGATGTGTTCCAGTGTCGTGACGGATATATCTATCTCTTGGCGATCGAAGATCATCAGTGGAAGAATGCGGCGGCACTGATGGGGAATCCGGAATGGGCGACCGCCGATATCTTCCAGGACTTTCCTTCGCGTTCCGCGAACTGGGATGCGCTCAAGCCGCTGCTCGAAGACTGGGTGCAGGACAAGTCGGTCCAGGAACTCTACCATGCCGCCCAAGCCAAGCGTGTGCCTTTTGCCCCAGTGTCCACCATGGGTGACTTACTAAGTTCAGCCCATCTCAATGCGCGAGGCTTCTTCGCTGAGATTACCCACCCTGAGGCAGGCTCTCTCCGTTACGCCGGCGCGCCCTACCGCTTCTCGGCCACGCCTTGGGCCTTGCGTCGCCCGGCACCCTGCCTGGGGCAGCATAACGATGAGGTGTACGGCAAGCTTGGGCTCTCTCAGACCGAGCTTGAGGAATTGCAAAACCAAGGAGTGCTCTGAAAGAGGGGGAAATGGGTAAAAGGCGAAAAGGGTAAATGAGTAAAAGGCGAAAAGGAAGACAGCCTGCTTGCCTTCTTTCTTGGTCTTCCCCTTTCGCCGTTTCCCCTTTTCACCATTTCGCCTTCTTCCAATCTGGTTGCTGAATATTACCGGGGAACTATGACTAATAACCTACCGTTAGCGGGAATTCGTGTCGCCGACTTTACCTGGGTATGGGCCGGACCGTTTGCGACTTTGCAACTTGCCCACCTCGGCGCTGAAGTCATTCGTATCGAGAGCCAGAGCCGCGTGTGTGTGACTCGCCGTATTCCCCCCTTTGCTGATGGGCAAGCCGGTCCGAACCGTAGTGGATACTACAACCAGTATAACCAGGGAAAGGCTTCTCTCAGCTTGAACCTCAAAAAGCCCGAGGGATTGGCAATTGCCAAGAAACTCGTCTCTATCAGTGACGTTGTGTCCGAGAATTTCGCTGCCGGTGTGATGGACAAGATGGGCCTTGGCTATGAAGTCCTGAGACAAAACAAGCCGGATCTCATCATGATCGCTATGTCCGGCTATGGAGCCAGCGGCCCAGAAAGTGCCTACGTCTCGTACGGGCCCGCGCAGGTGCCAATGAGTGGCCTGTCTGCGCTCACCGGATTTCCCGGGTTTCCACCAATGCACGTAGGGTTTTCCTATGGCGACCCCAATGGCGGACTGCACGGCGCTTTTGCCGTATTAGCGGCATTAATGCACAGGGCTCGCAGCGGCGAGGGACAGTACATCGATTTGTCACAATGGGAGACTTCGGTAGCTGTCTTAGGTGAAGCGGTGATGGACCAAGTCATGAACGGGACTCAGCCGCCGCGTATGGGCAACCGTGATCCTTATATGGCTCCCCACGGCCTGTTTCGCTGCCAGGGGGAAGATCGTTGGGTCAGCATTGTGATCGCCAGCGAAGAGGAATGGCAGCGGTTGTGCACCGGCATGGGTCAGCCCGGGCTGGCGGCCGACTCACGGTTCGCCACCTTAACGGCGCGGAAACAGAACGAAGACGCCCTGGAAGAATTCCTGAACGCGTGGACGGCAACCTGCACGGCTGAAGAAGTCACGGCAAAACTGCAAGGGGTTGGAGTAGCCGCTTTTCCTGCCCTCACCAACAAAGAGCTGGCTGAGGACCCACACTTACGGAGTCGCGGCTTTTTCGTCGAGTTGCCTCATCATGAAGTGGGCGCGCGGCAACATGCCGGAGTACCGTGGGTCTTCTCTGACACGCCGTGTCAGGTCCGCCGTGCGGCTCCCTGTTTAGGACAGGATACCGATGACGTGATGCAAAGGGTGTTGGGCTATTCAGCTCAGGAGATAGCAGGACTAAAGGAGAGAGAAGTACTGACATAGCCGGGTGTTATGATGGGGCAAGAAGGTAAAGAGCCCGATCCGCAACCGAGGATCCATGATCTG
>JACQEL010000861.1 GCA_016200595.1 Deltaproteobacteria bacterium | reverse complement strand
GCAGCGCCTGATCCAAGAAGCGCAACGCCTGGGGGTAGTTCCCTAAGGCCGTGTAGACATTGCCCAGGTTGTTAAGGACGATGCCCTCTCCTGCCCGATCCTTCAGCTCGCGGTCAAGTTGCAGCGCCTGCTCCAGGAAGCGCAGCGCCTGGGGGTAGTTCCCTAAGGCCTCGTAGACACCGCTCAGGTTGTTGAGGTTCGCGCCTTCTCCTGCCCGATCCTTCAGCTCGTGGCGGATCTGTAGGGCCTGCTCATAGAAGCGCAACGCCTGGGGGTAGTCTCCTAAGGCCTGGTAGACATTGCCCAGGTTGTTGAGCATAACCCCTTCCACGCCCAGGTGGGTGAGGACCTCCCCTTCCACTGCCCGATTCCTCAGCTCGCGGGCACCCTGCAGCGCCTGATCCAAGAAGCGCAACGCCTGGGGGTAGTTCCCTAAGGCCGTGTAGACAACGCCCAGGCCACCGAGAAAGGCGACTTCTGCTTGTCGATTCTCCGTTGCTCTGGCTAGCGTCAGGCCGTGCTGCCAGGCTTGCAGCGCACCTTGGAAGTCGGAGCGGCTATATCTCTGCCCTCCTTCCTTATAGGAATCTTCCAGGCTCTGACCCCACACCACCCCGGAAAATCCGGCCAGCAAAACTGTCAATACAAACCCAAGCCAGACACCCCTTTTCATAACTCCCCCCTTAAGATTGCCGTGGCAGCGGAACAATCCGCACCGGTCGGCCGCCCTGGTCATAGCTCACTTTCAGTCCGCTGCCGTCAGGCAAGGTTGCCTGCTGGAGATCCCCCGCTGTGGTCAGGGTATAGGTCGTCACCGCACCGGCCGCATCTTTCACTTGGGTTAAACGCCCCTCCGGAGCATAGGTGTAGGTAGCCTGACCACGGTCAAAGTCCGGTGCCTGATCCTTTCCGTCAAAGCGCTGAGAGCCTCCCTCCGAATCGCGCACCTCTTGAAGCTTCCCATCTGTCCCGTAGACATAGTTCACGGTCAGTCGTGCGCCCCCCTCCTGCTCCGGAGCCTCGACGGTATAAGAGAGCAACCGCCCCTCGGAGTCAAACGCCGCTCGCATCCGCTCTCCTTCGGCCATCGCCTCGATCTGCCTGCCGGTGGCAGCATAGCGATACGACACCAGCGGTCGTCCTCCGATGGCAATCTGAGTCGGCCGCGCCTTCTCGTCGAAGAGATACTCTGTCGTTACCCCCCGTGCATCGGTCTTGGTCACACGCCGTTGATCTGTAGAAATCTCCCAGCGCAACTTTGCGCCTGAAGGGTCGGTGGCTTCGATAGCTTGTACTTGCCCATCCGGGAGATAGGTGTACTGCACCTTGGTCTGATCTCCCTCGATTCGGGCCAGTTGCAGCTTCTCGTTGTAGACCCGTTTCAGGAGAGTATCCCCATGCTTTACGGTGATGATTCGCTCTCCTGGGGTTCCTGCATGGGCAAACTCCACCTTGTCGCTATTGCCATCCCGCTGCCAGATAAGATAGCCCTGCGCATCGTACCCGCCTTCCCACAGCAACCGCTCCTGGTCCTTGACCTGCACGAGCCGGTGGTCAGGATCGTAGGCGTATGACTGCTGGACCGTACCGTCTTGAGAGCGCATGGCGACGAGGTCCCCAGCCGGATCGTATGAGTAGGTCACCTGGCGTCCGTGGGTATCCGTCATGCTGGTGACGCGACCAGCAGGATCGTAGGTGAGCCGCGCCCAGGTTTGACGACCGCTGTGGGTGATCGCAGTAATCTGTACCAATTGGTCAGACTCATCCCAGTCATACCGCACCTGCCCTGCCGGCGTCTGCTGTTCCGTCAGCAAGCCTTTCTGATTGAACCGCCACTGTTGCCCATCCTGCAAGAAGATCGACGTGCTCCAGTCCTTTTGCAGAGACAGACTGCGGACCATCCCAGCCTGTTCTGGAACGAAACTTACCTCTCCACTATTCGCATCCGCAACAGGCTGCGTCAGGTCGAAGAGCACACGCAGACCGCCGAAGTCATCGAGCACGGTGGCCCGCAGGGGCGTTAACTTTTCCTTTGTTTTCTCTCCTTCTTTTTCCCGCACGAGACGGTACTGCATATACAGGCGCGGGAGGTCGAAGCTCCACCCATAGCCAAAGGCGGAGGACCTGTTGGCGAAAGAGCTGTAGTGGCGGGTGAGAGGAAAGACGGAGTCTTCAGGGCTAAGGACCAGGTCGGTGTGGCTGCTGGTGTAACTCCCGACATCGGGCACGCCAGGACCTGGCAAAACTACCGCGTTCAGAGTCTTTCCTTGATGAGACACCTGCCATGCAGGAGCATCCTCCGCACTGGCACTGGTTCGCAGCGTGGTTTCCTTAAGTGTCTGTGCCTTCCCATCGTCCTGCGCCAGGAAAGGCTTCACATCCAGGTCTACCCCGCCGTAGATGCAGGCAAGCTCAGCCGCACTCAGCTTCTTGCCCACAATAAAGGCCGGCGTCGTGGTGGGCGTATCGACCGGCGGCGAGTTGTGGACCCACCACGGGTCCACCGGCAGACCCATCTTGTGAATCCAGCGCGCAACCCCGACCGCAACGGCCACCTGCCGCAGCTCTGCGAAGACGGGATAGTAGCGAGCGACCTCATCATAGTTGGCGGTCAGCCAATGGGCGAAATACTCCGCTCGGGCATCGGTGATCCCCTCGGCTGGAACCAGCTTGCCGTTGCGTTGGACCATGGTCTCGGTTTTGACTGCGACCGTCGCGCGCTCGACGAACATACTGGTGCCATCTGGTGCGACTCGCAGCACCACGCAGTTCTCGGGCACAACCAACCAGAAACGATTCCACACTTTCTGTGTGGGCTTGGGCAGGTTCGACAGGTTGAGATCAAGCAGCGAATAATATCCTTCCACCGGAAGGTGCATGTCTTGCGCGGTCAGATTATCCTTGGAGATGCTCAAATTTTTCATGGTCCGGTCGGCTTCGAACAAAATAGCGCCAAGATGGCTGCGAGGGGTTCCCTCGCCAAAGAAGCTCACAACCATCGGTGGCCCAGGAATGGCGGGAAGAGACTGGTCTGCTGCGAGGTCGAGGGGCAGCAGTTGACCACAGGTGCTCTGTCCATCCGTGCTCGTCTGCAGGGCGGCAGGGGAAGGATCGATGGAGACCGCCGACGGTTGCGGGTTCAGGGAAAACAGCGCGCGCAGGGCCACCGCCACATCATCCAGGCGTACGGGAGGCAGAGCGACCTGCGCGGCGCTCTCGCGGTTTTCTCCCACTAAAATCAGCCGGTTCCGTTTTTCGTCATAGACCACGCCGGCTATCGAACCGAGGTCTCCGAGGACCTGAGCCGCCTGGTCAAGAAGGACGCCGCCTACCCCGGCAGCTCCCCCGCCCCCTCCAGGAGGAAAAGGTGGGAAATATTTCTTTTGTTCGTCGTCACCTGCACGCATCAAAAGAGGAAGGCGTTCTTCCGGTTTAGCCGCTCTAGGAAGAAGGCGCCCCATCATTCTATTAACAACTTGACTTGAGGTTCCCCACTCCTGATCCCAAGTGGCAGTAATCGCGTCCAGAGGGAAAAAACCTGTGGCGGAGCGAATACCAATAGCCGACCCGACGCCAAAGAACCTCCTTGCTCCCTCCTGCGCCTCTCGCTCACCGCTTCCTACTCCCGTAATGAGGATGTACGTCCCGTCGGGAGGAAGGGCCGGTTCGTGCTTAAGAAAATAGTCCCTGTAATAGGTATCAAGACCATGGTAGGGCAGGTTACGCACTAGGCCGATATCAGGACTAAGCCCGCCAAGGACATCGAAAACCTTAAAGCTTTCTGTGCCGAGCCAAGCACCAAGGCGATCGAGAGGGCGTCGCCAGAAAGGTGCAGTTCCAATTTCTGGCAACAGGTCGGCGGGGTGAGTCGTCAACCAACCCACAGGATCCTGTGGGTGAGCATAAGGCACGAAAGGAATACCGTGCTTGTCAAGAACATCCTTTAGGAGTCCGGGAGACCCTGCCCCGAAATAGTACACCTTCCCGATACTTAATGACCCTTTCTCCAGAAGGTTCCCCAAAGTGCGGGCGTCGTTTCTCAGATTGACGCATCCCTTGCTGTGACAGACAAGAATGTCAATATGACACTTCCCGGTTGACCCGCATGGAGAGGGCAAGACAGCCTGCAGAGGCGGGGAACTCTGCTTGCTTCGTTGGGGGTCCGGGTAATGAACTGGCGGGGGTCCCGATTGGAGCCCTGAAGGATCGACACGGTTGACCGGATCGTTCCGGGCATACGCATACGCATTGAATGTTTGAGGATCTTCAACGGACCCCAGGAAGGGATCGCGAGAGATGAATCTGCCGATGGATGGGTCGTACCAGCGTGCCCGCAGATAGAGGAGGCCGGCATCCGCATCCCACAGCTCTCCGTTAAAGAGAAACGGAGATCCTCCGGTGCCTTCCACCTTCTGGGGGAGGCCGAAGGCGGAGTACTGATACCGGGCAGTGACAGTTCCCGTGTCATCGATCAGGTGCCTGACCGATCCCAAACCATCTTCGAGATAATACACCACGCCTTCCTGGCTGATGCGGGCGAGGCGGGTTGGTCCTAACAGGTAGTGGGTTGCTGTCTTGCTCTGCTCCTCGTACTCGGCAACGATCTGCGGCAGGCCATCAACGATATGGTGCAGATAGGACGTGCTCATGCTCCCCGACTGTCTCTTGAGTAACAACCCTTCGCCAGAGTACGTGTACTGGATGGTTCCTCCACCAGTGCGTAGCTCCAAGAGACGGTTCTCCGCGTCGTAGCGGTAGCGCGCCTGCCGAGACTCGCGCTGGCGGGATGCGAGGTTGCCGGTGGCATCCCAAAAATAGGCAGTCTCTCCCGCGACAGAGAGACGGTTGAATGAGTCGTACTTGTACGGCGTCGTTCCTTCGGGCGTCTGCTCTACAAGGCGGTTGCCGAGGGCGTCGTAGGTGTAAGTGCGGGTAGTGCCGTCCGGCAGGTGAACGGCTTTTAACCGCAGCAGGGCATCATACTCGTAGCGGGTGGTCTGCGTACCGCTCGGGCTCCGCTCCTCTACCGCAGTGCGTTTGCCCGCAGGATCGTACATATACGTGTAGGCGACAATGAGTGCTCCTGTCGCCTGCCGGTGTTCGAGAGAGTGGAGCAGGCCGTCTGGCGTGAAGCGAAAGGTGCTGGTTACGCCGTTGGGCAGACGCCGGATCACTACCACGTCCTGGTAGGTATAGGACGTCTGGCCGGTTTGGTTATCCTCCACTGAGACAAGCCGACCCCGCGGGTCATAGCGGTAGCGGATCTGGTAGCCGTCGGAGAGAGTCAGGGAACGGAGGCGGCCCCAGAGGTCCCATTCATAGGCAATCGCATATCCTTCGGGGAACTTCGCTTCGACCAAGTGGTTCAGCTCGTCCCAGCGATAGACGGTCTCACCTGTCCAGTCCTCGACCCGCGTGCGGTTGCCGACGGCGTCATAATCAAAACGAACTGAAGTTCCGTGGTAGCGAATCTCTGCGAGTTTGCCGAATTGGTTCCATCGATAACTTGTAGTCTGGCCTAGCGGATCAACTTTGGCGGTGAGCTGCCCTTCCTGTGTGTACTGATATGTAGTTGGTCCCAGCTCCTGGCGGCCTGGCGGTGAGGAATTGCAGGCGCTGGGAGGAGCATCGCAAAACCCAGGAGTCCGAATGTTCTCCTCTTGATACCCATGGTTGCCTCGTACATTTGTAGTGCCCCTCTAAATCGAACTGCAAAAGGGTGAACGCAGTGTTTTCCCGTGCCCTGCTAGGAGCGGGAGAGCTTCTTCTCGCTCAGGCCCTCGGTTCGCTCCTACAGAAAAGGATCGAATCGATCGCGCAGATTTCTCACCTCTTCAAGGTGACCGGCGACGATCTTACTGTAAGGAAGGTCTGGTCAAAAAAGCTCTCACCCGGGTCAGGATGTACAGGAGGTCTTGTACCGGATCACCAGTAAGAGCTGACTCTTTGACCCCGCCGGTCTCTTCATGAAAATGGTGGGGGAAACTCTTTAAGGCTGGGAAATGCGGGGCATTATCCCAGCGGATCAGGGGCGTGTCAGTAAAGAGTTGATAGGAGTAGAGAATCTCCTCTGCGGTTTGGATGAGCCTGATCTCTAGTCGATAGGACGGCCTCAGGAGCTGGCAGCGAATTCTATACACTGCACGAGGCGCCGTCTCGTCGGCAACCAAGACCTGCCAAGAAGTAATGAGAGTCGAAGCAGCCAGAATCGCCTTGATCTGCTC
>JACQEL010000912.1 GCA_016200595.1 Deltaproteobacteria bacterium | reverse complement strand
AGCATATATGACACCGGCAGGGAAAGTGTTGGCCACGCTGGGGTGCATATCAGAATTCTGGCTCGGCGCGTAACCCACCGTCATCGTGCTTCGACAAGCTCAGCACGAACGGAAAATCTACAACGTATTCACCCCCTAGCCCCGTTCGCCCTGAGCCTGTCGAAGGGGGAACGGCGACGTTTTCGCTAGCGAGGACTAAATGAGCAGAAATTTGCTATGCACCCGCCACGCTGAGCGCGCGAACCCTGCCAGAAGAGGCGGAAATCCAAGGGTTTTTTTGCAGCAGAGATTCTACTGGAGTATATACTTAGCACTCTGTCAATCTCTAAACTTGGGGCCTTTCTCAGGCCTAGGCTTTGCCTGGGCATGCCAGGTTGTCGTGGCCGCCTCTACGTCCCGATATGCCCAGTTCAAGAGCGGAGGGGCTATCAGGGTGGTCATAATAGACATGAAGACGACGACGGCAAAAACCCCTTGGGGAATGACCGCCAAACCCAGCCCAATCTGCGCCACGACCATCCCCACCTCTCCCCGCGGAACCATCCCGATGCCGATCCTGAGGGCGTCTGCCCGTCCCAGCCGCACCGCGCCAAGGGCACACCCCAGCAGTTTAGAGAGTATAGCGGCCAGGAGGATCACCACGGCTAAGACTAGCGTAGAGGGAGTCGCAAAGGCAGCGACGTCGAAGTGCAGGCCAATGCCGACCAAGAAAAAAGGGACTAGCAATTCGGTGACCCCTTGGGTTAATTCGTGGACGCGATGGGTCACACTTTCCGCCACCGTTATGCCGGCGAGAAATGCGCCGATAATGGCCGCCACCCCGGCATAGACTGCCAGCAGCGCAAGGCCAAATAACAAACACAGAGCCAGGACAAACTGGCCTTCGGCTAGGTGGAGATGATCTTCCGCGCGGGCCACTACCCTGCCCACGGTTTTTGTTCCCCAGAAGGCTACCCCAAGCGTAAAGCCGATCGCGAAGACCGCAGTGGCAACGAGTCCGAGGATATTGATGCTCCTTTGCGCAGCACTGCTTACCACTGCCAAGATCAAGAGGCCTAAGACGTCATCGATGACGGCCGCGGCCAGGATGACTCGGCTCGCACGGGCTTGCAGCACCCCTTGGGTCGCGAGGACGCGCGCAGTAATCCCCACACTGGTGGCAACCATCGCCGCGCCGACAAACAGCGCCTCGATGGAGGATCCCCCCCACCACACCAGAATTCCCCAGCCGAGGGCAAACGGTAGGAGCACCCCTAAAGTCGCTACCAGCGTCGCGGTTATCCCGACCTGCAGCAGCTCCGAGGCTTTGATTTCCAGCCCAACGCGAAAGAGCAGGAACATCACTCCAAGTTCCGCCAGCGTGGTTATCATCTCATCTGGGGCTACCCAGCCCAGGACACTCGGACCCAGGATGATCCCGGCAAGAATCTCTCCTACCAGCCCTGGCTGCTTGACGCGTTGACACACCTCAGCCAGCAGCTTGGCGCTGCCAAAGACCAGGAGCATGACTAAAGGAATTTTGCTATGCTCTGCGCCTCCAGCCACCGCGGAGACGACAAGCGGAATCTGGATCTCCATGGGCTTCTTTCTTATTCGTCTCTTGCCAAGGTCTTATTGCCGCCCGCGCGCCTGAGATTCTTCGCTTCACTACTCGTGGATAACTCTGTCGTGCGCACAGCGCACGCTACTGTTCTCAGAGTGACTGAGGCCTTCTCGGTCCCAGGCTCTGCCTGGGACCGCAATGGGCGGGCGGCTCTGCCGCTGTACGAGCCGCCGCAGGCAGGCAGAGCCTAGGCATGAACAAAGGCGCTTTACGGTCATACAGTAGACGAAATTCCCGCACTTGCCACATGCTGGTAGAACCAGCGCTTCACCCCTTCTACCGCGACCAAATAGACTATGACCATACCTGCCAAGATCGGGAAAAAAGTCAGCGGCGGAGGGACAAACCCGAGATGGGCCCCTAGGGACGTGATCGGCAAAAGAACCGCTACGGCAACAACTGTCAGTGAGGTCACCGTCAACAATAGGCTGGGACGGCTGCGCAAGGGATTGCCACGCGTACGGATGATAAAGATGACCAGTACCTGCGTAGCCAGGGATTCGATGAACCAACCAGTGTGAAACAAGGCCTCATCCGCATGGAGCACGCGAAGTAAAACGAAGAACGTCAAAAAGTCGAAGAGCGAGCTGACGGGGCCAACGATCATCATGAAGTTGCGGATAAAATTCATGTTCCAGTGCCGCGGGTGGCTGAGATAGTCGGCGTCCACGCTATCCAGGGGAATGGGAATCTCCGAAACATCATAGAGAAAGTTATTGAGCAGAATCTGGAGTGGCAGCATGGGCAGAAAGGGCAAGACGAGCGACGCGCCGGCCATGCTAAACATGTTGCCGAAGTTCGAACTGGTGCCCATCATGATGTACTTCATGATGTTGCCAAACGTGCGCCTCCCCTCCAGCACTCCCTCATGTAAAACTCCAAGGTCATGCTCCAGCAAAATCATTGACGCAGCCTCTTTGGCAACATCCACCGCACCATCCACCGAGAGGCCCACATCAGCCGAGTGTAAGGAGGGGGCGTCATTGATGCCATCGCCCAAATACCCCACGACGTGCCCGCGCTGTTTGAGCGCCAGGATAATGCGATTCTTCTGTACCGGCGTGACCCGACAAAACAGATTCACCGTCTCCACTCGTACTTGCAGAGCTTGATCATCCAGCTGCGCAATTTCTGCTCCGGTCACCACGTCTCCTACTGGTAGACCAAGCCGCGCGCAGACATATTGCGTGACCATTTCGTTGTCGCCAGTCACAACTTTGACGATGACACCGTCTTCCGCTAGGGCCTTGAGGACTGGCGCGGCGCTGACTTTGGGGGGATCGAGAAAAGCGGCAAAACCCGCGAAGACCAGTTCGGTCTCGTCATCAACGATGGCATGGCCATGGTCATTGCCTACCAGCTTCCAAGCGATGCCCAGGACGCGAAAGCCCTCGCGTCCCAAGTTCTCAAACTGGGCCTGGAGGCGTTGCCGCGCCGCCTCAGTGATCGGCTGCAGATCCTCCGGCCCCTCGCCCTCACGGTGCGTGGAGAGGCGCAGAATATCCTCCAGCGCGCCTTTCACTACCAGTAACCGAACTGCTCCGTTCTCTACTAAGACCGAGACACGGCGCCGCTCGAAGTCAAAGGGAACCTCGTCGATCTTCCGCCAGCCACTGACATCTACTTCGTCCTTATGCTGCAGAATAGCGTCATCCAGAGGACTCTTCAGACCGGTCTCGAAATAGCTGTTGAGATAGGCTAACTCCAACACCCGCTGGCTGTCTCGCCCTAAAGCATCCAGGTGGCGCTCGAGGCGAATGCGCGCTTCGGTGAGGGTTCCCGTCTTATCCGTACATAACACATCCATACTGCCCAGGTCATGGATAGCCGCCAGACGCTTGACGATGACCTTCTTCTCCGCCATGCGCAGGGCACCACGGGCCAGCGTCACTGATACCACCATAGGCAGCAGTTCAGGAGTCAAACCGACTGCCAGAGCTACGGCAAAGAGGAAGGACTCTAACCGCGGGCGATGAAAGTAGGCATTGACCAGCAGAACGAAAAGCACCAGCAAGAGCGTCAGACGCAGAATCAGCAAGCCGAAGTCATGGGTGCCGCGCTCGAAGGCCGTTTGTGGGGCCTTGTTGCTCAAGGTTTCGGCGATCTCGCCTAAGGCCGTGGTGGTCCCGGTACGACAGACCAGCATCCGGGCCGTGCCGCTGATGACCGAGGTTCCCATAAACACCGCATTGGGAGCGCTGCCCACAGCATTAGTATCCCGTTCGGCACTGTCGCCCGGATGCTTCTCCACTGGATAGGGCTCACCAGTCAGCAACGCCTGATTGACGAAGAAATCCTTGGCTTCTAACACTCGTCCATCCGCAGGCACCAGATCACCGGCGGACAACAAGACGACATCGCCAGGGACCAACTTACTAACCGGCACTTCCTGAGCCTTTCCGTCGCGCTGCACCGATACTCTCACCGCGACTGACTGCTTGAGCCGTTCAGCCGCCTGTCCCGCTCGATGTTCCTGGACAAAGTCCAGGGTGACGCTCATCAACACAATCAGGCTGATGATGAAAAAACTGGTGACTTCACCCGTGAAGGCGGAAATGCCACTGGCAGCCAAGAGCAGGATAACCAGAGGATTACGGAAACGAGCGAGGAACTCTAAGACCAGTGCCCGGTGGCGATGGGTAGTAAAGACATTAGGGCCATACTGCGCGAGGCGTGTGTTAGCTTCCTCGCTCTTGAGCCCTTCCGAGCCAGAGCCGAGTTGAGCAAGTACGGAAGCGAGAGGAAGCTGCCAGAAAGGTAAGTCCATGCCAACTCTATCACCACGATGGCCCCATGAGCTTATGACGCGAGCGAAAGATTCCGCAAGTAGGTCAAGATTGGTCGAACCTGCTCCGTCGCTAGGGAGGGAAGATT
>JACQEL010000911.1 GCA_016200595.1 Deltaproteobacteria bacterium | reverse complement strand
GTCTCTGAGGCAGCTTTGAATTTACTCCCCCAGCTCATCGTATCGGACAAGGCAATGATCTTGGCCTGGTAGCTCCCCTCCTGAAAACGGTGAAGGACGGCCTCCGGTAAGAGTCCCTTGGCCTGTTGCCAGTTTTCTTGCCCGAGGACCTCTCCAGGTGTGAGTTCGGCCCAAGCCCTCGGCTGGCCCAGAAGACTGAGCAACACCAGAGCCACCACATAACCGCCCCTTCTTACATACGTCATAAACTCCTCATTACCCTTGCGAAGCCCGTCGCTCTGCCTGACCCTCAGACGGCCGTTGCATCGTATACTGCAGGCGGTCGAGGAGGTAGCTGGAGATGTTGAAAAAGACCCGCGCGGCAATCCGCGGATAACGCCATATCCGGCGGCGAAAGCGCTCGTCCATAGCTAACACCTCCACGTCCTCCAGAGCGATCACATCAGAGACGCGCTCTTCACTGCGAATCAGGCTGGTGACCCCAAACAAATCCCCGCGCTGCAGCTCCCATACTGTGCGGGGCTGGCCCGCCGAGTTGACGCGGACTTCCGCCCGGCCACTAATCATCACGAACATTTCATCGCTCACTTCGCCGCGACGGATAATGGCATGCCCGCGGGGGAAGGCCTTGAGTTCCCCCATCAGCGCCGCGATTTTGGCTTGCGAGGGGCGCAGGTCAGCAAAGATGCCAATCGTCTTATGCGGATCCTTTCCCAGCTTGACATGCAAAAGGTCCCACAGCGTAATAATCGGAGTGGTGGCCAGCAGCGCGGGCAATAAAGCAATCTCGCCGACCAGCCCCACCAGGATGGTTGTGGCCGACAGCAAACCAAACTGTCGTATGGGAACGAAGGTCGAGAAACTGAGGGTGAGAAAACCCAGGAAAAGAACCACAGAAGCATAGAGGGCAGGTTTCCCCACGGTAGAAAGAGTCTCCAGTAGGGCGTGTTCTTGGTCAGCGGTCGTGCGCACGGTCGCACCCAGCCGCATCATGATATGGATAGTATCATCCACGGCCACCCCGAGGGCGATCGAGGCGATGATATTGGTGCCGAAATTGAGCTCAGCGCCAGACGCACCCATGAGACCGAAGAAGACAAAGAGCGGAAAAACGTTCGGGACCATCGCCACGAGCCCTACCCGCACAGAGAGAAACATGGCGGTCATCAGGACGAAAATGACCCCTGCGGTCAGCGCCAGACTATTGATTTGTCCGCTAATAATGTTCCCAGCCGTGCGGGTGAGGAGGATCAAGTTTCCCGTCGGGTGGACGCTGAGTTCTGGAGGGAAATGCCTCTGGGCAAACCACTCGATCTGTTCCACGAGGTCGGCAATGTCGCTGGAACGCGAGAGCGAGGTGCGCACTAAGATGACCGTCCGCGAATAGTTCGGATGATTGACCACGCTCGCGACTCTAGCGGCGTTGAGGAAGACCAGCCGCATGACTCCCTTTAGTTGGTCAGGATTTTGCCAGAAGGTGATTGTGTCCTCCGACAGAGGAGCCTCAAGGATCTCTCCTTCAGGAGGCTCAAGGGGAATTTCTTGAATGCCGTGATCGAGCAACTCGCAGTAATCAACGAAGGAGATCGTCTTCTCCACCCCGGGCAAGGAGTCGATGTAGAGCTGAAGATTTTTGATCCTCCACAAGGTGTCCCATTTCTTGATAACGTCGTGTTCTTCCCCGTCAATCGCGACGTAAAAAGTCATGCTGCCGACGAGATAGTGATTGATAGCCTCAGTGGCCTGGCGAACGGGATCAGTTTCGCGAAAAAAGGACTGGAAATCAGAGCCGACCTCGATCGCAGCGATCTGCCAGGCACAGAGGAGTGTGATGAGGAAACCAACGGTGATAACGCTGCGACGGTAACGGCTGGACAGCATAGCGAGCGTCCGCAACGCCGCACTGATGCGCGGCGAAAAAGCTTCTTCTCGCCGCGTCGGCAGAGGGAGCAGCACGAGCAGGGCTGGCACCAGAACCAGCGAGAGCACAAAGGCGATGGAAATGCCCACTGAGGCATAGAGGCCCAGTTCGCGAATGCTGATGATGCTATTGACGACCAACGAGAGGAAACCCATGACGGTACTGAGAGCAGCAATGAAAAGCGGCATGCTGGTGGCTTGTAACGTCTCGAGGACCACTTCCCTGACCGCATGGCCGGGATGAGCAAGCTCGTAATACTCGGCCACAATGTGGAGCGAGTAAGCCGTGCCGAGCACAAGGACGAGAGGTGGCAGCGCCACGTTGCCCAGACTCAGGCTACTACCTGCCAGGACCATGATGCCCAGGGTCCAGATCAAACTCACGATGACGGTGACAGTGGGGAGCAATATCCCACGCAGCGAGCGAAAACTCAGGAACAACGCCACGACGATGAGCAGCAGAGTGAGCGGGATGAACAGCGTGAGATCTCCCCACA
This sequence comes from Deltaproteobacteria bacterium, assembly GCA_016200595.1. Classification (GTDB taxonomy): domain Bacteria; phylum Desulfobacterota; class Binatia; order Bin18; family Bin18; genus JACQEL01. The sequence continues at coordinate 2,983 of JACQEL010000911.1, read as the reverse complement.
TGGCCCTGGTTGAATGTACCTTGAAGTGAGGGAGCCCAGTATAATAGAGCTTTTCCGGTCCATTTTCTCTCTCGACCAGTGCCTGGATGGTGTCATCCACCCCGCGGCGGAAAAATTCATCGTCTCCGAGGTTAGCAAAGAAAATGTTGATGGCAGACGCGCGCCCATCGGCTGAGACCAGGTTCTTCAGGTAAACCGGTTGATCTGCCAGTTTATTCCTGAGTTCCTCCAAGACCGCATGCGGCGCATCGACGTCCGGGACCAGCAGGGTATACTCCTTTGCCACGCTGGTAATAATGTCCTGCACATTGGTGAGGCTAATGACATCCTTCACCTCGGGGATCTTTTTGATTTCGTCGGTTAAGCGCTTGATTTTCTGCAGCACCGGTGGCGTGTAGATATTATCGGCAATCACCCCGATCACGCCGATCTCGTCGCTGCCAAACTGGCGACGAACTTCATCGTAGTAGCCTTTTTCCGGATCATTCCTGGCAAGCAGACTGTCTACCGAACTGTCCAGGTGGATGTTCCGTGCGTGGTAGGCGAAAAAACCGGTGAGGAGGAAGATAAGAAAGAGGATCGCCTTGGGCCGATCAACAATCAGGTGCGAGACCCGCTGCATAACTGCTCCGCGTTGTTTTTGCGTAACTTCCTACAGGCGGCAACAAATCCGTCCTGAGTATCGTCCAAGCCTGTCTCAGGCGTAGTTGAAGGGCCTATCCCCAGCCGCGCCCAGGGCGGTTCAGGGTGATCCGGTAAAATGCACGAAACTGTGTTCAGCAACTATACCTGCTGAGCTGGCCCCACCGCAGTGCCAGTGAAGGATCACAGTACGGCTGGGGATTTTTTCAGCAATCTGCTGACTTGACAACTGCCTGTGTACTCCGGCACCCCTTCGTATCGGGGACGGTCCATCTTTGCGGCGCTAAACCGGAATGCATGCCATGAGGACACTGTTCGTAGCTGCGTGGGTAGGGGCGAAGCATTTGCGTGTCAGGCTTCCCACGGCGTTGGTCTATACAGGGCAAATGCTTCGCCCCTACGGTGGACAGGCGCCAGTGTCGTGTGTACCAATCTCTTGCCGCCTGGTTTAGTGGCGAGATAGCTCAGCATGAGCAGGATGGCGGCTATGCCGGCAAAGGCATTCGCGAGTGTGACATAGATCTGCCAGGCTATAACTGCGTAGCATGGAGAAATGAACAATTTGTTTTCGCGGCTCTTGCTTGTTCGCCATGACGAGAGCTTCTCTCTGTCGAGCTACCTGACACTCTGCAGTCTGTTTCCCCAGCTCGTTTCTACTACCGCATTTTTCCTTGACAATCTGCCTTTCCTTACTATAGAGTTCGCCCATTTGACTTCTTAAGGAGAACGAAATGCTGAACCCTGCTAGGCGAAATGGACGACGGTGGGGGTCTGCTCTATTAGTAGTGGCCGGGCTCTGGCAGTGCATAGTCAGTGCCACACCGGCGCTAGCCCTCACCCAACTCCAGGGCGCAGCTACGAAAGTCGGGGACAGCCGCGGCCACTCCAGTGTCACGCTCTCGGGCAAATTCCAGCGCGGCGAGAGGATCGACGTCCATACTGCGGGCGTCGCCGACATTGCCACCCACAGGCCGATCGACATCGATGACCATATGCGGCTGGCCAGTGTCTCCAAGGCGTTCAGCGGGGCGGCTGCGCTCGCGCTGGTCGCCTCCGGACGCCTGTCGCTCGATGACACTATCGGCAGCAAGCGGCCCGATCTGCCAGTGGCTTGGTGGCCCGTGACGCTGCGGCAAGTGCTCAACCACACGAGCGGCCTCCCCGACTTCACGGCGGATCCCCGCTTCTTGCAGGCCTTAGAGAACTCGCTCTTGCAGGCACCGCCGCCACGCCAACTGCTGTCCTTCGTCGAGGACAAGCCTCTGGCATTCAAGGCCGGCTCGCAGTATCGGCAAGCACACAGATGAGTCCATCGTTCAACTCTGCCCACTTCCCGGAGCTGCGGGAGATCTACGAACTGGGCGTCTGCGCCGCCCTCTCCCACTGACGGTCACGGCCTCGCTGATTCTGAGGGCAGAGGGCTCACCCGCTGGTAGTGCTCTTTTTTGTGAGTGCGATTATGATTTTCCCAGTTCTCGTAGTTGCCTCCTCACTCAATTGTGTATGGCAGATTCCCCTTGCATGGATGTTCGCTCGCAGTTGCAAGGCTCAGCAAGAAAGGAAGCCTCGAATGGATAAGAAAGCATGGTTCGTTGCACTAATGCTGCTAGCTCTCCTCTCAGTAGATTGGAATACGCAGGCCGCCACCGACCAGTTTACGCCAGTGGTGGTCTCGCCGTTCACGTCGAAAACTCAGCCAGTCCTCGGCACTGACGGCAAGTATCACGCCGTCTACGAGTTGGAGTTCGCGAACATCAGGCCGGTGACGGCCACCCTTAAGAAGATCGAGGTCCTGGACGCCAATGACTCGTCCCGAGTTATCGCCACCTACGAAGGCGGCGAGGTGCTGGCGCGACTGCGGACGCTGGGCAACACGGCGGCCGGCGCCTCAGATATTGAATTCAACGGGACGCGGCTGTTCCTGATCCATCTCTCCTTCGACTCGCCTGACGCCATCCCGCTCCGCCTGCTCCACCACCTCGACCTGCTGGGGCCCACTGGTCCGGGCGATCCGACAGTCACTCCGCTCAACTACACGGCAGCCCCCTTCGAGCTCGCTCGTCCGCAAGTGCCGGTCCTCGGGCCGCCGCTGGCGGGCACAGGCTGGGTGGCGATCAACGGTTGCTGCGAAGCCAACGGGGCCCACAGAGCTACCGCCCTTCCTGTGAACGGACGGCTCTACTACGCTCAGCGGTACGCGATTGACTGGATGCGACTCGACGACCACGGCCGCTTTGTCCACGGTGATCTGTCCGATGTCCACAGCTACTCCTGCTACGGGGCCGACGTGCTGGCCGTTGCCAATGGTACGGTCGTGGACACGCTCAACACCCTTGACGAT
>JACQEL010000910.1 GCA_016200595.1 Deltaproteobacteria bacterium | reverse complement strand
GCTCAACTTCATCATCGGGTTTGGGCTGCCGCCGCGGTTTGCGGAGGGGGTGAAGATCGTGCAGGTGGATATCAGTGATGAGGAGATTGGGCGGAATCGGCCGGTGGATGTGGGGATCGTGGGGGATGCCAAGATGGTGCTCCGTCAACTCATCGCCGAAGGCCGCGATGCTTTCCACGGCCGCAAAGAACTCCCCTGGATCGACACCCTACGCGGGTATGACAAGCGCGCGCAGGAGAAATCCTTAGCGCTGCTCAACTCTGACCAGATGCCCATTCACCCCTTACGGCTGTGCAAAGAAGTGCGCGACTTCATGGACCGCGACGCCATTATCGTGGTCGATGGGCACGAGACCCTGAACTTTGCTCGCCAGTCAATTCCCACGCATTCGCCGGGGCATCGAGTGAATGCAGGCCCCAATGGCTGTATGGGAGTAGCGGTGCCCTTTGGGTTAGGGGCCAAGGTGGCCAAGCCCAACACCCAGGTGATTGTGCTCAGTGGGGATGGCTCATTCGGCATGAACGGGATGGAGATCGACACCATGGTACGGCACAACATTCCCGCGCTCATCGTAATCAGTAACAACGGTGGCTGGGCTGGTGCTGGTGTGATGAATGCTGGCCGTGACCTCGGTTTCAGCCGCTACGACAAGATGGCCGAGGTATTCGGGGCTCATGGAGAATACGTGGAGAAGCCGCAGGACATTCGCCCGGCTTTAGAGCGTGCTGCCGCCTCTGGCAAACCAGCGGTAGTAAACATCATTACCGACCCGAACGCTCGTTCGTCCACCGTGTCGTTCAGCGCCTATCGGGCGATTTAATCACCAGGCTTCCACTCCTTCTCTCTCTCGTCTAGCGGGAGAAAGTTCCTGAGGAGGGTGGACAGCATCCCCCTCAGATCACGTTCTCTTTGACAATCTCGTTCCCAGGCAGAGCCTGGGAACGCAAATCCCAGGCAGAGCCACGACCACACGGTATACCTAGGCTCCGCCTGGGTGTGAGAAAGACTTAATGCAGATAGGAATGGACCAAGAAAGGAGGGCGATTCCATGGATCTCGGATTAACCGGCAAAGTCGCAATCATTACTGGTGGGAGTGAGGGGATCGGCAAAGCGGTTGCCCTGTGCCTGGCACGTGAGGGTGCCAAGGTGGCAATTTGTGCCCGGCGACCGGAGGTACTGGAGGGCGCCGCCGCGGCAATCAGAAGCCTCAGTAGAGGTGAGGTCTTCGCTCAGGCGGTCGATGTCACCAAGCGCGCGGAGATTGAGCAGTTCATTGCGGCAGTGGCGAGTCACTTTGGCCGCATCGATATCCTTGTGAACAACGCTGGTCGCTCTGCGGCCAAGAAATTTGAGGACATTAGCGAGGCCGAGTGGGAAGAAGACCTCGATCTCAAACTGATGGGGGCGGTGTGGTGCTCGCGAGCGGTAATTCCGCATATGCGTAAAGTCGGCGGTGGCCGGATCATCAACGTCACTCATCCCGGCGGCAAAGCGCCGACGGCACGCTCGCTGCCGACCTCGGTCAGCCGCGCGGCGGGGATCGCGTTGACCAAAGCGATGTCCCGCGACTACGCGGCCGAAGATATTCTGGTGAACACGGTGTGTCTGACCAACATCAAGAGTGCGCAAACTGAGCGCTTCTGGCGGGCTCGTGGTGGGCAAGGCACGCTGGACGAGTTTCATGCGGAAATGGGGAAAGGCATACCACTCAAGCGGCTAGGGGAGCCGGAAGAGGTGGGAGCGTTGGTGGCATTTCTGGTCTCTGAACAGGCTCGGTTCATCACCGGCACGGCGATCAATATCGACGGAGGGATGTCAGCCGTGGTGTAGTGAAGCTTAAGGACTTTGGTAGATGAGGTGGCCTCCCTCAGTCCCAACTTCAGCCATTGTCCCTGCCCTGTAGGCCACCGGTCCCCTCTCCCCGTGGGGCCTTGATTAATCAAGGCCCCACAGCGGGCTAGGGTGAGGGAGCCGCGGGTCGCGCTCCTGCCGAGCGTCCCCTCTTCCTGACCTTCCCCCACAAAGGGCAATGGCATTAAGTTAGCGGTCTTTGGCAGGACGCGGCCCTTCGACTTCGCTCGCGCGTAGCCTGTCCTGAGCCTGTCGAAGGGCTCAGGGCGAACGGGGTGGGGGTGAAAACACGGGGAAATTTCCTGTTCGTGCTGAGCGTAGCCGCGCCTGCGGCGAAGTCGACGCACGGGGCCGAATCCTTTGGCTGGCCTCTGGTTGCTTAGGCGCCAGGACCCAAGTGAAAAACAGCGCCCTCGGTGCCGGGGACGATAGTGAAAGTCGGCTGCACTACGGCTGTGGCGTCGGCGATAATACGATCGAGGTCGACATCCGTGTGAGCAGGATCATGGTGAAACGGGACAAATTGTTTCACTTCTGCTAGTGCCGCGAAGGCGAGGGCATCGGTAAGCGAGCTATGCCCCCAGCCAATATAGCTGGGATATTCCTCGCTACTGTACTGCGCGTCATGGAGAAGCAAATCAGCGCCCGCGGCCACGGCATAGCCTGAGGTCCATTCGCGCGACAAAGGAAACTGCCGTACGCCGAGGGCCGGCTCATGGTCCGGCATATAAGCAAGCGTTGCTCGGGGAGTCGTAATCCGGTACCCGACTGTGGGGCCAGGATGGCCGATCAACGTGGAGGTGATGCG
>JACQEL010000909.1 GCA_016200595.1 Deltaproteobacteria bacterium | reverse complement strand
GGCGGCCCGTGACGGGCCGCGGTAGTGTGCCAAGCGCAGCTTGGCGCTTCTTGCAGGGTGGAAGTCCTTGCTGAGGAAGGTCTAACCAACCACTCATACCGAGTGTTGCAACTGTGGAGGAGGAACACCGAACGAAACAGTTGAAGCGTACACAGGGAACCACGTAGACTGCAGGGGAGACCGTACTTCCCAAAGCTTGAGACAGCCCCATAAGGGCACTAATGCAGAGGGCGATGGCTTTAACGCCCCAGAAGCCTATACAGCGGAAGCGTATTGGCGAGCTTCCCGAGGGTCTGCCGGGGGGCCACTTGAGAGCGTGGGATGGGTGGAGAGAAGCGTCAAGAACTTGGGAGACCCCGGGGATTCCTGGCAACGGCTAGGCCCACCCGACAGCTAGGAGGGCGGCTGATGGTCCATGGGGAGTCGGATCACCCCAGAGTACTCGGAGGGCGGGAGAGCCGCTCACGTGGGGAAGGGGGTGACGATGGGACGCCGCCTTCATAGGAAACTTGGGTCGGGCATGCAGGGCCGGAGCACCCAAGCCAACCTCCTGGAGGGGGATCGCCTTCTCCCAGACCTCTAGGAGTGCAGAAGCGAGTCTCAGCGAGGAGCCCGGTGCGGGAAAACTGCACGCCGGGATCTGTGCGGGGGGCGTCGGGTAACTGGCGTCCCTACCGCGACGAGGTCACATGTCAAGGTGCGGTAACGCTCTGAAAGCCCATGTCATCCTGTGACAAGGACAATACTCCATGAAACAGTCAATCGGCTATGTCGCCCTTGTCGTTCAAGATTACGACGAAGCGATGAGGTTCTACGTTGATACCCTTGGCTTTCGGTTGATCGAAGACACGTTCATTGCAGCGCAAAACAAGCGCTGGGTCTTGGTGGCACCGCCCGGTTCGACTGAAACGCGGCTGCTCCTTGCGCGCGCGGTTGGAGCGGAACAGTCCTCGCGCATCGGCAATCAAACTGGTGGGCGCGTGTTTCTGTTCCTGCACACTGACGACTTGTGGCGCGATTTCACAGCGTTCAAGAGCAAGGGTGTTGTCTTCGTGCGCGACCCTCAAGAGGAAAGCTACGGCACAGTGGCGGTGTTTAAGGACCTGTACGGCAACCTGTGGGACTTGTTGCAACTAAAGCCATAGAGGCAATAGCATGAATGCCAACGCCCCCTAACCCTACTGCTCCGCAGGTGGACCAATGGCTTGAGCGAAGCAAGACATAGAAGAGCGACAATCTCATCAACGCCATGCGCGGGACCGCCGCCCGCTTGCGGTTTGGGATGAACGTGAATGGCCTCATCCGGGCGGCGGCCCGTGACGGCAGGCGTTGGGCACGACAACCTGGGACGGTCAGTACCTGAGCTTGGACCCCGTGTCGCCCGGGGGCCGTCGCACGCGCCGAGAAGAGTTCCTAACTTTTGCAGAGGAGGGGAAAAATATGCAACACACCAAGCCGCCGTTTCGCGCGGACCACATCGGCAGCCTTCTGCGCCCACCGCAACTGCTCGCTTCACGTGCTCAGTATGCGGAGGGGCGCATCAGCGGCGAGGATCTGTGCAGAGTCGAGGACCAGGCCATTCTGGAGGTCCTCGCCTTACAGCGTCAGACCGGGATCAACATCTACACGGATGGCGAATATCGGCGTCACTCCTGGCTAACTGCCCTGAACGATGCGCTGGACGGGTTCGTCCCTGAGCACGTGCTGCTGCCGTGGCGGGGGCCGGGTGGGGGCATGACTAGAGTCTCCAGCCAAGTCGTGGGAGGCAAGCTGCGGCAGAAGCGCCGCCTGCACAGCCCCGAATCAGCCTTCCTGAAAGAACATGCCCCTGGCCCCTTCAAGATCACGCTCGCCAGCGTGATGATGTACGTGGGCTCGGCCTACAAGCCGGGCGTGACGGACAAGAGTTACCCGACGAGAGCCGAGCTACGCGCGGAGTTGATCGACCTCGTGCGGAACGAGGTCCGACTGCTGGTGGAGGAAGGCGTTTCGTACATCCAGATCGACGACCCCAGCTTGACCTTCTACGTCGACGAGCAGGTGCGAGAGTTCATGCGCGCGCAGGGGCTCGACATGGACCATTGGGTGGATGAGGCGATCGCCGCCGATAACGCCTGTTTGGAGCCTGCGGCGAACTCCCCGAGTATCCGGGCGCTGCATCTCTGCCGTGGGAACTCGCAAGGCCGGTGGCTGGTCAACGGTGGCTACGAGCCGATTGCCGAGCGCTTGTTCAACCTGCTGCAGGCCGACCGCTTCTTGCTCGAATACGACAGCGAGCGCGCGGGCGGCTTCGAACCGCTGCGGTTTGTACCCAAGGGCAAGACGGTCGTGCTCGGTCTGGTCAGTACTAAGAGCAAAGAGCTGGAGTCTCAGGACGATCTGTTGCGCCGCATTGAGGAGGCGTCCCAATACGTGCCCGTGGAACACCTGGCGATCAGCCCACAGTGTGGCTTCGCGACTGTCTCCGTCGGAAATCCTCTCACGCATGACGACCAACAACGCAAACTGCAGCTCGTGGTCGATACGGCAGAGAAGGTTTGGGGCAGACTGCTTTAGAGGAGGATGTAGCGTCGGCTTGGGACCGGCGCTGGGTCCCTAGCGGGCTGAGAGTGGTAAAGCTTCTACCCGGGTACATTGCCGATCCCGATGGGTACAGAGTCGAGATTCTGTATGGGAGGTAGCGCTGACCGCTGTGAACGGGTTCACTACATATGAGAGGCATAGGGCACCGCCCGACCAGGTGCGCCACCACATCGCCGCCCGGTGAGGGTTCCTGCTGAAGCTGAGAGGCCGCGTCTGGGCGGCTCGCGGTGTGCTGGAGTGTTAGGCGGTGGCACAAATTCAACAGACATATGTCATCATAAGCACGTCAAGCCTTATAATTGGGATCCGAACAAGAACGAAAAGCTGAAGGTGGGGCGAAACATCTCCTTTGAGGAGATCGTATTTCATATTGAGCAAGGGGACGAGGTAGGTGCCTTTGAGCACCCGAACCAAGAACGCTATCCAGGCCAACAAATTTCTGTCGTGCTCATCGGCGGCTACGCCTACTTGGTGCCTTATGTTGAGTCAGAAACAGAGATCTTCCTCAAGACCATTATTCCCAGTCGGAAAGCCACTAAGAAGCACGTGAGAGAGTGACTATGGCGAAACTAGACAAAGAAGAGCGTGAAATTCTCAACGCGTTTGAACGAGGAGCATTGAAACCAATTCTGGAGAAGGAGGCTGAACTCAAGAAGCACAGAGAGTATGCGGCAGCGACGTTCAAAGCAGAGCACCGCATCAACATTCGCTTGTCCACGAGAGACCTGCAGGCGTTGCAAAAACGGGCACTGTCGGAGGGCGTGCCGTATCAGACCTTGATTGCCAGCATTCTTCATAAATACGTCGATGGGCAGTTCCAGGAGAAAACTCCTAACTAGCGCCCTGCAGCGGACGCGGCTGCTGTTGCGGTTTAGGATGAATATGAGCAGCCTCGGTTTGGGGCCTTGCCGCTGAGCGCGACCGTTAGGGTTCAATGGGGCTCGAATGAAGAGGGACTATTGGTTGTATCTCGTGGCGGCTGTTTGCGGTGCTGCGATTTGGATTCTTATCGCACGAGTGTCCGGACGACACGAAGCCTGGGATACGGGCTTGTACTTTTCCGTAGGGATCCCGGCTGTCTGTCTGATCTCAGCCGCATTCGCTTTCCTTGAACCCAATCGCTCGTGGAGGTGGGGCGTCCTGCCGTTGATCGGACAGTTTACTTGGATGCTGCTTTCACAGGGACCTGGCAATCTCTTGCCGCTCGGAGTGATCGTGTTCGGAGTGCTCTCTGTCCCATCGATCATTACAGCACGCATCGGTGCGGTCATTGCCAGGAAATTAGGTAGGCGTAATGAGCCCTAACCCGTACGTCGAGCGGCGCCAAGCAGCGTCGCTGCTTAGTACTCGGCGCACTTCGCGCGCCGGCGCCCGCTCGCGTGGAACGTTAGGCGGCCGATGTAAGAATCGGCAAGAAGGTGTTCTCAAAATCGACCGACGCAGACGATCAGAGCTAGAGTCACCGTGATCGCCAGCGTCGACATTTGCACTCGAGCAAAGGTTGGGGTCAAGTCTTGCAATCCCAGATTAGCCCAACCTCCTGGAAGGAAAAGGGGTAAGGCTGAATACGTGAATAAGAGAGATGAAGCCAAGTGGCAACAGCAGAGCGGCTAGCCCGACAGGTGCAAAAGATTGCAAAACGCCTTTTAGAGAGCTAAGAGCAAACTTGACTTGTTTCTCGGTCACCTGGGCAATGCCGGCTTAAGGAGGGCTGCCATGGCAGAGGAAAAGATACGTATCGGTATTATTGGCGCCAATGCCCACTACGGATGGAGCATGAGGGCACACCTTCCGGCCCTGCTGGCGCTCCCTGAGTACGAGCTAACAGCTGTATGTACCTCGCGCCGGGAGACGGCTGAGGAGTCGGCGAAGCGCTACGGAGCCCAGTTAGCCTTCCATGACTACCACGAGATGGTAACGCACCCAGGCATTGACCTGGTCTCGGTGTCCGTGCGCGTTCCCTTACATTGTCAGATGGTGATGGCTGCCCTGGAAGCTGGGAAGCAGGTCTTCTGCGAGTGGCCCCTTGGTGCCAACCTGGCCGAGGCGGAGGAGATGGCTAATCTGGCCCGCTCTAAAGGTGTCCGAAACATGGTGGGTCTCCAGGCGCGAGGCGATCCTGTCCTGCTACGCATCCAGGAGCTTTTGTCGGAGGGAGGCGTGGGAGAGGTCCTCTCCTGCAACATGGTCATGTTCCTGCCCGGCCTTCTCCAAAGAGGCCTGGAGCGGGCTTGGATGGCAGACCAGGAGGCGGGAGCGCATACCCTCTCTATCTCTACAGGACACGCGATAGATGTCCTTTGTTTCTGTGTGGGGGAGTTCACGGAGGTCTTGTCTTACGTAACCACCCAGGTGCCGGTGTGGGAGACCTCGGAGCCAGGCAAGACGGTGGACGTGACCGCTCCCGACAACGTGCTTGTGAGTGGTGTACTCACCAACGGAGCTGTCGCCTCGGTCCACGTAGCCACCGTGCCCTGGCACGGCACCGGCTGGAGGCTGGAGGTCTACGGGAGGGAGGCTACTCTGGTCGCCTCATCCAGTCAAATGGTTCAGTACGCCCAAATCCAGCTTTTCGGCGGTAAAGGGAAAGACGGGGCACTGCAGGAGCTATCCGTACCAG